>NZ_AYZJ01000084.1:0-114964 GCF_001436615.1 Lacticaseibacillus camelliae DSM 22697 = JCM 13995 | reverse complement strand
TAGACCACTATCAAGGATTCGTTATCATCGTTGCACTTGACTTGAAAATTGAGGCACTTTATTCTGTGCAATCCTACCCTTTCTCAAGCCACTTTGGATAAATTTCAAAAGAGCCACGATTTTGGGTACGGGCTTCAGTATTTACCGAGCAGCTCTTTGGGTACCAGTTACTCAGTTGGGCTAATAGACGATCGCGATGGGTATTACCAATTTGGAAAAGGTGATCGTAGCGCCATGATCGTCTCTGCTGAGCAGGCGCAGTTAGCCAAGTTTGCTAACAACCCGCTGCTCGGTGCCGCATTTGACAGTGCGAACATCCCAGTGACGTGGCGACCAAGCGAGCTTATTTTAAATCCTGTCCAATATAAAAACTTATATCTCGGTGCACTTGGTGAGTTTGTGGGGCGTGTACTGCTTGAGCATGAATTCGGTGTCCAACTCAATCCGCTCAGTGATCCTAGTCTGTTTGAATTATTTGACTTTGAGATCGGTGATCAGGTGATGGTAGACTTCAAAAATTGGCGAGGGCGACATGACCCTTCTGCTGGTCACGAGCGGGACAAGGTTCTGAGTAAACTGGCGTCAGTCCGAGAAAAGACAGGGCATGAGTGGCGCGCAATGATAATTAATGTTAATCCCGGCGTGAACGGTAAGATCACAATCAATGGCGGGCGAGCAGGTTCGACTGGCGGTAGTCAGGGCGCTCGCATCTTGGAAGTCCCTGGGATGCTGGATAAGGATGGTCAGGTGGTTCTCACTGCCGCGCAACGCAAGCTGATTGGGGGCTTTTTACTTGAATGATCAAGAAATGATTTATACGAACCAGTTGGCTGGCAATTTGAGTTATGCAGCTTTGTCCGGAGACTTTCAGCTGGGGCTTCTGTCAGCTAAGGGCCGCGAAGACGAGCTTGGCCAGCAGCGGAAAGCGTTGCTTGGAATGCACGTATTGTCGTACACTTTCATTCCCGGCATCGGCTACCTTGGGGTATTCAAAGCAGGCGAGGTCCTGCGGATACCGTCAGCGACAACATTTGAGCGACTTAGTTTTGAAGAAAGGCCAGCGGACCACATTTATGCCAACAATATTCTTCAACTGCTTCTCAACCTCGTTAGTCTTGAGCCGGTTCCTCTGACTGACTCAAATCTGAGCGGTTATTTGTATTTGACTCGCGGGGAGTGGCAATTTGGCCGAGATAAAGACGGACAGTTTGCGTTGGAGGCGAAGATTGATCAGGCACAAACGCTTGAACTGAGAGTGGTGTCGTTTTTCAACGAGGCGCTGATGCCCAAGAAAGGTACCCACCAGGCTTCACATTGGGTTTGGAACCGCATCAATAACACAATTGAACGTTATACGGGCCAAAGATCAAGTTCTAGTACGATTTTGGTAAGGGGTAATCCCAGCGACAGGCGCAACGCTTTGAGTTTTCTAAATTTTCAGGAACTTCAGGGTTTTGAGTCAAGTAAGGTTGGTATCAGCAAGCGGCTGGTCGATAATTTGAATTTGCAGTTCAAGCGGTACATCCGAACCCCTTTTAGCTTTTTGGCCATGCCGGAGGTTGCGCACATTCGCCGCAAATTGCCAAAGGTTGATACAACCTGGGCGCAGTTTGCGGGACAGACGCTCAACATCTATCCGGCGAGCGATGAGGCCTTGTGTTCTGAACTGGCCAAGCGACTAGCCGACGTGATGAAGGCAAGTGAAACGCTCAAACAATTGCGAGTTGAGATTGCACTGACAGCAACAGCACAATCTGGTTTTAATCTGCAGGTCGTGCGAGATGCACGTGCCAATGAGACAATTTCAGAACAGTATGAGCCGGCCAGTCGAGATCAAGTCATTCAACATGTTACTGTTGAGAACTTTGGCCAGCTTAATCCCAAGGGTGAGCTGGAGTGGCCGACCTTTGCCTACAAAACTGACGAAAATACCGGCAAATCTGGACACAAACAGAAAGATCCAGCGGAACAACCTGAAATATTGAAGTTGGCGCAGGAGTTGCTGATTCGAAAGGACCTTCTTGATGGGAAGCTCAACATGGTGGCGCCTGCGCTGTTGGCGAGTGCCAGTCGGTTTTGTTTCTATCGTTTTACTCGCCTTGAACCGTCCAAAGAGGACTCAAAGATCTTGGTGACCTCGCTTAAAATCACCCCAGAGGGCCAGCTGCTTTTTAATCAAAAGCAGGTAAATATAGCAGAACGTGAGGATCATGCGCATCTGGCCAAGGTTTGTGGCATGGTGGCTTCCCAACTTGGGAATTCATATTTGCCATCGGCCTGGCGTTTCATCGAATGTGCTTTCGAGATAGACGGAAGATTGTACTTTGTTCGGCGATTGGCGACAACGACCCTGCCGAATGTAGAGCACTTAAGTGAGTTACTCGCGGTGACTGACCCAGAAAGAAAGGTTAACGCCGACCTGCTGGTTCATTGTCTGAACCAACTGCGCGAGCAAGCGGGTTTGGATTCTGACAAGATTGATCAGTTGTTGTCGATCCTGGCTAGTGAGCATGGCGTAGTGGCACTGGGACAAATTATAGAGATTATTCGAAAGGCCGGGATTCAGTTTCGAAGCAAAGGATGGCAGGCGATTGCTGCGGCCGTGCAGTCTCAGTTGGGTTACACCTTCTTCTCGTCAACGCGAGGTGCAGACAGTGCTGGCATGTTGAGTGGGTTGAGCGAGATTCGGCTCCTCGAGACTTTGAACAGCTATGCTTACACTGTCGGCGAACGTCAGGGACTAAAGACCAAGATTGAGCGTGCGGTACATCTTCGCGAAATCCGTGGAGTAGGAGCTCCGCAGGCCGCAATTCCAGAGTTTTTCAGTGACTTTGCGCAGATGTTGACAGTTGGTTTTGTCCGCACTGGTGAGTACACCGTCTTGCCATTCCCAATCAAATATCTGCGGGAGTATGAGGACCTGATATTGCATCAGCGGAAGTTTGCCGGTCGGGGGACAAAATCCTAGAGCTACTGATTAGTTGCCTCATCTAAGGTGTAGTTGACGGCGACTTTTGGGGGATAGAAACAAATTACTGATATACAAATTTCACTGGTCAGGCCAGAGAACGCTGGCCAATCGGTGTTGATAATTGCTCCAAGAGTCACATGACCGGATAGGGTGCTGGTACCGTATCCGGCTTTTCATTGTATGGCAAAGGAAGCCACATTACTCGCGCGGCGGCCAGAGAATAGTCGTGATCTGCAGGCTGAGACAAAAAACACTGACGCCTAATTAGACGTCCACACTTGAGTAAATACATGGATTACAGCTTTTCAAAGTAAAATACTTAGCCGATTATAGTCCGATACCTGGAAAATTCTTTTTGACTTCTTCTATAAATTCCGGACTAGGGTCAACGTCCAGTTCTTTTAATGAATCAAAGAAATCTGACTTGGTTGGCAAAGTTCCAGACATTTTTTGGGATATTGCCAGCATCGAGAGGATAAGGTTCTCTTTGTCACTGGTTTTAACATAGATTGGGTTTTCTTCGGACATTGTCGCTTCTCCTTTATGTGATTCGCCTGAACATGCTGCCTTAATACTGAGAATGATTCGAGTGAGTGTTTCATGGAATGAGAAGACCTTGGCCGTCTACATCTTGGCTAATTTAATCAAGGGTATTCTACAACGACTGGTTGCCTTCCACCATGCTTGTACCAGGCTTTCTCATTACCAACTCCAACAAAGGCTTTGAAATTGGTGAACCTACATTTGGACGAATTTCGATGTAATGTCTTGTAACGGCATCTGTTACAGCCTCGTCACACAAAAACTAGAATATTACAATAATACAAATGATTCGAAATTTGTAATGCTGCTGTATTCGCTCTGTGACCTTGACCCGTTAGTATAGTCACTGTTGAATCGTTACTGGACAAACACATAGGAGTGAATAATTATCAAAAACTCACATTTAGCATGGCTCTTTACAACGGCAGCAGTACTTGGCACGGCAGTAGTGTTGGGGCAAACCAACTCTGTCAGTGCGGCTACCACCGGCGAGTACGTGGTTAAAGCGGGTGACACACTTTCTGCGATTGCCGCAGCAAATAACACAAATGCGGACAAGCTGGCCACGGCCAACAAACTCGCTAACAAGAACGTCATCATGGTCGGCCAAAAGCTGACGCTGGCCATTGCAGCGCAAGCACAGGCCACAACAGCTTCTACCTATACAGTTAAGGCTGGCGACACGCTTTCAGACATCGCAGCCAGCACCGGCGTTAGCCAAGCCACTTTGATCAGCCTGAACGGCATTCAAAATGCTAACGTGCTGATGGTCGGTCAGGTGCTGAAGCTCACTGGCGCGCCAGTTGTTGCGCAAGCACAAACTGCAGCGCCAGCCGTACAAGCGGCACCAGCGCAGCCGGCCCCAGCCGCAACGGCTGCTTCTGCTAAGCAGACACCAGCAGCGCCTGCACAACAGGCTGCTCCTGCAAAGCAGGCGCCAGCGCAGTCGGCACCGGCAAAGACTTACACTGCACCGAAGACCTACACGGCACCAAAGACTTACACTGCACCGCGTTACAGCGCACCTAAGTACGTGGCCCCTAAGACTCGGACGACGCAGCGGACGACAACCTATCGCAGCACTGCGACCGGCAGTGAAGCGGCTGCTAAGGCTGCAATTGCCCAGCGCGAATCGGGCGGTTCGTACTCCGCTCGTAACGGTCAGTACATTGGCAAGTACCAACTCAGTTCCTCATACCTGAACGGCGACTACTCAGCTGCCAACCAGGAAAAGGTTGCTGATCAGTACGTTGCCAGCCGTTACGGCAGCTGGTCCAACGCCCTGGCACACTCCAATGCCCAGGGTTGGTACTAAAATTTAACCAGTCAGGATGGCCGAGACGTTAACGCGTCTCGGCTTTTGCTTGCTCACAAAAATGGTATGCCAACAATCGAGGGGCCTCGTCACTTACCATCAAGTTTCAAAGTGTAGTGGGCCTTGTGCAGCATTCTGTCACCAATAAGCAGAATTCGTAACGGCCGAGAACGCAGAAGAAGAGTAAAAAAATGAGCCACGAGGCCCATTTTTGAGTGATTGGTGTCAGGCGATTACTGCCTGCCAGTTACTTGTCGTCGTTATCCTGATCATGCCCGGTTTCCCAGTCAGGATCAAGATCGGCGCCTGCCCAGCCGTCGGGCGAATCCGGTGACACGCCCGTGCCCATGGCCTCGTCCTCGGTCTGCTGATCCTGGCTCCACTTGCTGTAGTCAGGGGAGTCATCATCGGGCTCGTCAGCCGTTTCTTCCTTATCCTCGGCAGCGGCCAGCCGGTCTTCGTCAGCCTCTTCAGCCTTTTCCTCGGCATCGTAGTCTTCGAGTGGGGCAAAGTCGCGGTCATCGGATTCCTCAGGCACGGCGAAGTCGGGCATCTGCTTAATATCTTCGGCGGCTTGCGCCAGGCCGTCTGCGATGCCACGCGTCGCGGCCTTGCTGAGTACACGGTTGATGTAAGCCGTAATCTCTGGCATTTGGGCATCGAGCGCCGCTTGCTCGGCCTTGGTCAGCTGCCTGTTTCGGCTATGGTTGTGCTTGCGTTTACTTCTTGGTTTGCTCATGAGCGATGTGCTTCTTTCTGCAGTGGGAGTCCGCCTGCGACGGTGATGCTGAAACGACAATCATTGGCATCATTATAAATCAACCGCGGCGCCCGGGCCTCGGCCGTGAGCCTCAATTCTACAATACGCGCTCTCGGCAGCGCAGCGCCTGGTGCTATACTGGATGCACGACTAGGGTTTGGTCGAATGACCTCTGGGAGGTAACTATGACTTCGCAATATGATGATCCAGCATTTTTCTCGGCATATGCCAAAATGCCCCGCAGCCAGGCAGGCCTCAAAGGCGCAGGCGAGTGGCCAGACTTCAAGCGGCTGTTACCCGACCTCGCGGGCCTGCGCGTGCTCGACATGGGCTGCGGTTACGGCTGGCAGTGCCGATACGCGGCGAGCCGCGGGGCGGCCAGTGTCCTCGGCATCGACAGCTCGAAGCGGATGCTTGAAGCAGCCAGAGCGCGGACGACCGATGCCAAAATCACTTATGAGTTGGCAGATCTGACCACTTTTCAGCGGCCAGCCGGCAGTTTCGACTTGGTGATCAGTTCGCTGGCTTTTCATTACGTGGCCGACCTCGCGACGCTGATGGCGCACATTAACACGATGCTGAGTCCTGGCGGCACGCTGCTGTTCACCATCGAGCACCCGTTGTACACGGCGGAAGGCCACGAGCAGTGGGTGAAGACAGGGGATGGCGCAGCGGTCTGGCCGGTCGATCATTACTTCGATGAGGGGCAGCGCATGACGACTTTTCTGGGGCAGCAGGTGCCGAAATATCATCACACTCTGGCCACCATCTTAAATAGTCTGCTCCAAAATGGTCTGGCCATCACCGGGGTAAGTGAGCCGCGCGGCAGCCAGGCCGACATCGCGGCCGGTGAGTCTTGGACGCGGGCGCCGATGATGCTGATCGTCCGCGGGACCAAAGACTGATTGAATCGTCATCGCTTCGCCAAGGTTCAAGTGAAAAAATCAAAATCGAATCTTGGCCCTGGCCATTTTTGCAAAAACCCACACGACATATCATTTAATATGCGCGGTGGCTCGTTCTGAGCCGTCTGCGATTAGGCTTCTGCGCGGTTGAACCAAATATTGCTCACATTGGCACAGCCTAAAGCGTCGCCATATTGCGCCGGTATCGCGTGTTTTAGGTGCGGCGAGGCAAGACGCGGCAGTCTGCGCCTATTTTTTAATATGTCGTGTGGGTTTTTTCAAAAGTCAGCCCCCAGCGCGCGGAATCTTTGTCATTCGGCCCGGTTTTGATCGTCAGCGGAAAAAATAGGAACGAGCCGAGTGGGCCGAAACTTAGCTCGCCTGGCTCGGTCGGCAGCGCGAAAAGTCCAATCGCGGGCCGGCTTTTGCTGTGTTAAAATCGACGTACTGACACAAAAGGGGCAAGCACATGGCGAGACGGAAGATGCCGAGTATTATGTGGACGCGCGGCGAGCGCATCGTGCGCGATGGGAACGTGGAGATCACCGCGGTCAATCAGGGACAAGAAATCGAGGCGACCGTGTACGGGACCAAGCCGTACACGGTGATTTTAGGCGCGGACACGGATGACGATTACTGCAGTTGCCCTTATTTTCCCGGGCACGGCTACTGCAAGCACATCGCGGCGGTGGAGATTTATTTTCGCGACCAAAATGAAGACGTCGAGGACGTGATCGACGAAGGCGACATGCCGCTCAGCCAACCGGTGTTCAAGTGGGCGGCCAAGCCAGAGCCGCAGTCCAGCGGCAAGCGGTTCATGCAACAGCGCGCGATCGAGGCCGCGCCGCTGTTTCATGGGCCGAACAGTAAAGAAGCTGCGATTCCGCTGGCGCTGAAGGTCACCCTTGGCGTGGCCAGCGTCGAGACGGAGACGTGGGACACGGAGCTGCGCTTTTTCCTTGAGCTGCACATCTCGGCGCGCGAGGGCGGCGGGCATTTTTACGTGGTCTCAGACCTCTGGCGCTTTTTTGACGCCTATGCGGACGAGGGCCGCTTTGACACGAACGGTAAGGCGAGCTACGTGTTGGCACATGACGCGTTTGAGAAGCCCGAGCGCGATCTCCTGGACGCGATGGCCAGCTCTTACAGCAGTCAAAAGGACCATGACGTGAACAACGCCGCCGCGGCGCGCGAACTGATTCTGCCGCCGGGTTATGTGAGCGATGCGGCCGAGTCGTTTGGCGCGCTGACGAATTTCGAGTTTGTGCCGTACCGCGACCGCTCGTTTCCGCAGGTCGTGATCGCACCGTTCACCCCGACTGCGGGGTTGTTTAACATGACCATCAAACAGAACCATGACGGCTTTCAGGTGGCGCTGGTCGCCGATGCCGGCCTGGTGATTCAAGGCGACCAGATGCTGGTGCGGGATGACCACTGTTATCAGCTGACTGCGGCGCAGATGCACCTGGTGAACCAGCTGGTGGGCGATTTCAGCAGTCCGCTCAGTCCGTTGAGCGGTCAGCAAAAGTTGACCTTCCGAACCGATGAAGCCGGCTCATTGCGCACGCTGGCGGACGCGTTTGCCAAAATTGGCAAGGTGACAGGCGCGGAGCTGGTCGCCGCACCGGCCATGACGCCGCACTTTGCGCTGGACCGCGACCTGAACGCGATCACTCTGGATCTCACTTTTGATTATGATGGCAAGGAGATTCCCGCTGGCGCGCCGGCGACGTTAAATCAGCCGCGCGACTCGGTCAAGGAGCGCCAGGCGGTCGATTACCTGACCAGCCTGGGGTTCAAGCCGAGCAAAACGCTTTGGCGGCTGGCGGTGCCGGACGCTGAGACGATGTACGATTTCTACCAGCAGCTCCTGCCGAACCTGCGCGAAAACGGCAAAGTGACGGTCAGCCCGGCGGTGGAAGCGATGGTCCAGGACGGCAAGACGCTGGCGCCAAAGGTCGATGTCAGTGAAAAAAACGGGCTGCTGTCGATTTCATTTTCGATGAACGGTGTTCAGTCCGGCGAAGTCGACCAAATGCTGACCCAGATCGACGTTGAGCGGCCTTACATGACGCGCAAAGACGGTTCGCTGGTGATCTTGGACGAGCCGCTGCGCCGCGTGGCCAAGGCGCTGGCCAACCTGCGCCACGGTCAGCTGCACCACGGCAAGGTCGAGGTGCCGGCCGCCCAAACGCTCGCCGTGCAGGCCGCGCTGGGCAAAAGCGCCGACTTCGATGACCAGGTCAAACGCCTGGCGCAGGACCTGACGCACCCGGAGCAATTCAAAAACGACAACCCGCTGGCCGTGAACGCCGAACTGCGCCCGTACCAGAAGGCGGGCGTACAGTGGCTGGAAATGCTGAACGCGCACGGGTTTGGTGGCATTTTGGCCGATGAAATGGGCCTGGGCAAAACGCTGGAGATGATCGCCTTTTTGACGCATCACCTGCAGGCCGGCAAGCCGAGTCTGATCGTGGCGCCGGCATCGCTGCTATACAACTGGCAGTCCGAGTGCGCAAAATTTGCGCCAGACCTCCGGGTGGCTGTGGTTGATGGCACCAAGCCCGAGCGCACGACGATGATCGAAGCGGACGGCTACGACATTCTGATCGCCAGCTACAACAGTGTGCAGCGTGATGCGGCCGAGTACGCCAAGGGGCCGCTGAACTACGTGGTGCTGGACGAGGCGCAGTTTGTCAAAAACAGCGCGACCAAGACGCACCAGAGTTTGCGCAAGCTGAAGCCGCGCGCGACTTACGCGCTGTCTGGCACGCCGATTGAAAACCGCACGGGCGAGCTGTGGGCGATTTTTGCGCTGGTGCTGCCAGGGCTGTTGCCTAGTAAAAAAGTCTTCGAGAAAATGGCCCCGGATGAGGTGGCGCTGCGCGTGGCCCCGTTCATCCTGCGGCGCGAGAAGAAGACGGTGCTGAAGGACTTGCCGCCGCTGGTCGAAACCAATCTGACCAACGAAATGACCAAGGCGCAAAAGACCGTGTACCTGGCCCAGCTGGAACAGATGCAGGTCAAGGTCCGGGGGCTGTCCAGCCAGGGCCTGGTGAAAAACAAGCTGGCCATTCTGGCCGGGCTGACGCGGCTGCGCCAGCTGTGCGACACGCCGGCACTCTACGTGGCCGGGTATCACGGCGGGTCTGGGAAGTTGGACCAGCTGGAGGATCTGCTGACAGAGGCCGCGGAAAACGGCCGCCGCGTGCTGATTTTTTCCCAATTCACGGGGATGCTGGCCAAGATCCAGACGCGGATGAAGGAGTTGAAACTCAAGGACTTTTTGCTTGAAGGGGACACCCCGCCGAAGAAGCGGTTGGCCATGGTCGACGCGTTTAACGCCGGCGAGCGGCCGTTCTTCCTGATCTCGCTGAAGGCCGGCGGGACCGGCTTGAACCTGACCGCCGCCGACATGGTGATCCTGGTCGACTTGTGGTGGAACCCCGCGGTCGAGGACCAGGCCATTGCCCGGGCCCACCGCATCGGCCAGCACCACCAGGTCGATGTTTACCGCCTGATCACGAAGGGAACCATCGAGGAACAAATCGTCAAACTGCAGACGCAGAAACGCGACCTGGTCGACCAGATCCTCAGCGGCACCGAGAACAAGGCGATGCTGAGCGATGCCGAGATCCGGCAGATTCTGGGGATCGAGAGTTAGCTCTAAACTGAATCATTTTCGAACGGACGACAGCTGAGGAAGCTGTCGTTTTTTTTATGCCTCGGGCGAGGCTGCTGGTGTGGCTTTGTCAGGCATTTGCTTAATGAGAAAAAGGCACAACCATTAAAGAACTTTTTCTAATATTCCTGCCATAAATGTGGAATACTAGCTGACTGAAAGCTGATGTACAGGCCAGCATTTAAAATATTTGTTCTCAATTCATTGACAAGTGTATTTTACGGACATATACTAATGAAAATGCAATCTTTCTTTAATAAAAGTTGGATTGGTCAGGCCAGGAGCGGTGATGAACCGGCTGACCCAATTGAACAAGTGGGAGGTGACCATGCGCTGAGCCTGCGGGCCTGGTGGAGTCGGTATGAAAACATTAATTTTACTGGGAAGACTTGGGAAGTTAACCATGAGGTTGGAGGACTTTGTGAATGAAACGACGAAACAAACGCAACGCAATCCTGATTGCGTTGACGATGACGGCATTGCTGGCGGCGTGTGGCAACAGCGGGTCTTCTAGCAGTGCCGATAAGAACGATACTTATAGCTACGTGTTTGGGACTGACCCGGATACTTTTGACTATTCGATCACTAGCCGGACGACGAACACAGACCACCTGGCGAACTTTGAGGAGCCGCTGATGAAGACAAACCGCTACGGCCAAATCGTGCCTGGGCTGGCGCAGTCCTACAAGGTCACAAACGGCGGCAAGACATACACGTACAAGCTGCGCAAGGACGCCAAATGGGTCGACAGCGAAGGCAACACCTACGCGAAGGTCAAGCCGCAGGACTTCATTACCGGGATCAAGCATGACGTCGCCGGCAAGTCGGAAGGCCTGTACGTGATCCAGAATTCAATCGTGGGCCTGAATGATTACGCCAGCGGCAAGACCAAGGACTTTTCTAAAGTTGGCGTGAAGGTGGTCGGCAAAGACAAGATTCGCTTCAACTTGACCCAGCCGGAGCCGTACTGGAATTCTAAGCTGCAGTATGGGCTGCTTGAACCGATCAACGGCAAATTCCTTAAGCAGCAGGGCAAGAAGTACGGTCAGCCAAAAGCCAGCGCCATTTTGTACGATGGCCCGTACCGCTTGACCAATTTCACGTCCAAGTCGGTCATCGAGTACACGGCCAACGACAAGTACTGGGATAAGAAGAACGTGCACGTGAAGCACGTGAAGTACACGTTCAACGACGGCTCCAACCCCGACGCGCTGTATAAATCGTTTGAAAAAGGCGACTACACGCAGGCGCGGGTTTACCCAAACCTGCCAGGCTACAAGCAAGTCCAAAAGCAGAACGGCAAAAACATTGTTTGGTCGCGCCAGGACGCCGGTACATTCAACATCACAATGAATCTCAACCGCCAGTCGTACAACAACACCGACAAAAAAACGGCCAAGCAGCGTGAGGACACAAGAAAGGCCCTGCTGAATCAGGACTTCCGCTTGGCAATTCAGTACGCGATGGATCGCACCGCGTATAACGCTCAGGCCACCGGCGGCGCTGGGGCCAAGCGGTCACTGCGCAACGAAATGACCCCGCCCTCTTTCGTGCAGGCGGATGGCAAGGACTATGGGACATACGTGCAGGCAGACCTGCGCGCCTTGAATCCGGCAGTTTACGGCAAGATCAAGATGGCTGACGCGCAGGATGGGACCTACAATCCAGCGCTCGCCAAGCGTTTGTTCGCAAAGGCGAAGACGGCACTGACGGCGCAAGGCGTGTCCTTCCCAATTAAGCTGGACTTCCCGCAGGGGCAAAAGAGCGAGCTAGGGCTCAACGAGGTCAAGTCGTTTAAGCGCTCTGAGGAAACCACGCTGGGCGCCAAGAACGTCGAGATCGACATCATCGAGTTGAACGCTGACCGGTATAACGCGGCAACATACGCCGCCACGACTGGGAAGGCCTCTGACTTTGACCTCAGCAACGCGTCTGGGTGGAGTCCCGATTATCAGGATCCGTCAACCTACCTTGACATTTACAAGCCGTCCAATGGCAGCTTCCTGATCGGCTACGGGCTGGATCCCGCGTCGACCCGGTCGCAGTCGAACGAAGCGACCCAGAACAGCATCATCAAAGAGGTTGGTCTGGACAAGTACGAGAGCCTAGTCAATGCGGCCGAAAAAATCACGAACGATGACAATGCGCGGTATAAAGCCTTTGCCAAGGCCGAGGCGTACCTGCTGAGCATCGGCATCATGATCCCGGTCAACTCCGGCGGCGGGGCTCCATCAGTCACCAAGGTTCAGCCGTTCACCACGTCCTACTCGTGGACTGGCGCGGCGTCAGCCCGGCTCGACTACATGAAGCTGCAGTCTAAGCCCGTTACGACCAGTCAGTACAACAAGGCAATGGCGGCGTGGACCAAGAAACGCGCGGACATTGCTAAGAACAACGATTAACCTCCGCTTCACCATGAGTAGTTTGCAATTCGGAAGATCAGCCCACGCGGCTGATCTTTTTTTGAGACATTGCCGGAATTTCGACCACAAAGCCGGCTGGGTGGGGATGGTTGCGCTATACTGACGGCAATTGATCAATTTCGCGTCAAATCTGGAGGTAGGGTCATGAGCAAATTAGCACCACGCACGCGTTTCTTCTATTACGATGACTTGGCGGCGGCGCTGAGTTACAAAGAAGCCGCATCACCTTATACGCATTCGCTGAACGGGACCTGGCAGTTCTGCTACTTGCAGTCGCCGCGCGAAATCCCAGAGGCCTTCACGACCGGCGATTACGGCGCCATCGACTGGGCAACCATCAAGGTGCCGGGGCACATGGAGCTGCAAGGGTACGGCAAGCCGAATTACACCAACGTGGATTTTCCGATCCCGGTCGACCCGACCGCGATGCCTGCGGAAAATCCGACGGGTCTGTATTTCCGCCGGTTCACGTTCAAGCCGCAGCTGACGCGCCAGATCCTGCGCTTTGACGGCGTGGACTCGACGTTCAAGGTCTGGCTCAATGGCCAGCTGGTCGGGGATGGTCACGGCAGTCGGCTGATGACCGAGTTTGATGTCACCGATTTGCTGGTGGCCGGCGAGAACACCATCGCGGTGCAGGTGGGAAAATGGTCAAAGTACTCGTTTCTTGAGGATCAGGACCAGTGGTGGCTGAGCGGCATTTTTCGCGACGTCACGATTGTTGATGAAGGTCGGCTGGATGACCTGCAGCTCACGCCTCAATTTAAGGACGGCCAGTGGCAGGTCCAGGTCGCGATCGAGGCCGCGGCTGACCCGAAGCTGAGTGGCAAGGTGTACTTTGCCGGCGAGACGATTGCTGAAGCTGACTTGGCGAACGGTAAAACCACCATTGACATTCCGGACCCGCACGAGTGGACAGACGAAACGCCGAACCTGTACACGCTGGTCGTCCAGGACGAAACCGCCGGCGCCATGGTGCCGATGCGCTTCGGGCTGCGGCGCGTCGAGATGATCGATGACCAGATTTGCCTGAACGGGGTGCCGGTCCTGTTCAACGGCGTCAACCGCCACGAGTTCAATCCGGAAACCGGCCGCGCGCTGACGCAAGACTACATCCTCAGCGAGGTCACCCAGATCAAGCGCGCTGGCATCAACGCGATCCGCACCTCGCACTACCCGAACACGCCGTATTTTTACGACGTCTGCGATGAGCTGGGGCTGCTGGTGATCGATGAGTGCGACCTCGAGACCCACGGCATGTACGTGACTGAGATGCCCACCAACGATCCGTACTGGCGCGGCGAGTTTGTCAGCCGCGCTCAGCGGATGGTGCACCGCGATTTCAACCACCCGTGCGTCGTCATCTGGTCGCTGGGTAACGAAAGCGACTTCGGTGAAAATCACGTCGCCGAGGCGGCCGCGATTCGCGAGCTCGACGCCAGTCGCCTGATCCACTACGAAGGCGACCGCGACACAGTGGTCGCCGACATGTATTCGACGATGTACACCTCGGTCGAAGACATTGAAAAGCGCGCCGTGAAGCTAACGCATCAAAAGCCGCACATTCTGTGTGAGTACGGCCACGCGATGGGCAACGGTGCCGGCAGCCTGCAGGATTATCAAGATTTGTTCCATCTTTACAAGAGTGTGCAGGGCGGCTTCATCTGGGAGTGGAAGGACCACGGCCTGAAGCAGGACACCCCGGACGGGCCGAAGTACGTGTGGGGCGGCGCGTTCGGCGAGCCGGTCAACGACGCAACGTTCTGCATCGACGGGCTGGTGCGGCCGGACCGGGTGCCGTCGCCTGGGCTGCTGGAGTACGAGCACGTCATTCAGCCGTTCCAATTTTTCGCGGCCCAGAACCACGTCGTCGTCAAAAGCCTGTATCACTACCGAACAACGCATGACCTCGTGCTACGGTGGCAGTTGACGGTTGCCGGGGACAACGTGGCCAGCGGTAAGCTCGCGCTGCCGCCGTTAGCACCCGGCGCGCTTAGCCCCGTTTTTGCCCTAGACTTGCCTGAGATCATCGGCGCCGATGCGCTGCTGAACTTCGCCATTGAGACGACCACAAAGCTCGGGGTGTTTGAGGCCGGCGCCAAGTTGGCGTATGAACAGGTGGCTTACCAAGGCCTGCCGAATCTTGCCGACGCGCCGGCAGAAGTGAGCCAGACGCCGGCCACGGTGACGATCACCCGTGGTGCACTGACAGTCACAGTCGACCGCGGCACCGGCAATGTCACGCAGCTCAGCCAAGGCGGCCAGCCGCTGTTGGCCGGGGACATGGCGCTGACGCTGGATCGCCTGCCCATCAGCAACGACATGAACGTGGTGGCCGAGCGGCAAAAGAAGCGCATCACGACGCTGTTTGCGCGGTGTGAAGGCCTTCAGATCACGCAAAATGACGACACGGTGATGGTGGCGATTCGCCAGCGCATTGCGCCGCCGGCCATCAACTGGGGCATTGAGCTGGCCGTGACGGTCTGGGTCAGCGCGGCCGGTGTGACCATCCGCACCAAGGGCTGGTTCGACGGCGAGAAGCCGACGGAAGTGCCACGCATCGGGTACCAGCTGCCGCTGAAGACCACCGTTAAAACAGTTGACTGGTTCGGCCGGGGCACTGGCGAAAGCTATCCGGATAGTCTGGACGCAGCGCCGCTCGGCCGCTATCACCTCAGCCGCGATCAGTGGGGCTTCCCGTATGTGGTGCCGCAGGAATCCGGCAACCGCATGGGCGTGCGCTGGGCGACGATTGCGACGACGGCGGGGCCAGCGGTGCACGTGGCTGGCCTAGCGCCTGTTAACCTGAACGTCGTCGGTGGGGATGGTCTGCCGCTCGGCGATCAGACCACCGACCAGGTGCGTCTGGATGCCCGGGTTCAGGCGCTTGGCAGCAACAGCTGCGGGCCGCGGCCGCTGAAGCGGTATCGCTTGTACACGGATTCGTTCGACTTCACCGTGACGATGAGCCTGAAGGATTAGTTGTTGCTTGGCGACTCTAGGGGGAAAATTTTCCCGACATCGTCAAAATAATTATGTGAAAGCCATTGACGTAAGATGAGAATGTGATTAGTATAAGAGCTAATCAAATAGCACGTCCATAAACCGATGAGGTGGAGATCAAGACTATTGTGCACGCCCAGAGAGCGACCGGAGCTGTGAGTGTCGTCGAACGCAGATAGTTAAATGGACCACCGAGGGGCTGCCCAAAAACCGAGTGCTTTTTCTTGGTGAGTCAGGAAGCACGTCTGGCACGCGTCAGTTGCCGGCAGGGTGTTAGCCCTGTATAAGAGGGACTTTGAATCGACAATTTCGATCGAGTCCAATTAAGGTGGCACCGCGAGTGAAAGCTCGTCCTTAAACAGCATGACTGTTTATGGGCGAGCTTTTTGTATTCTCATAAAGGCGGCGAACAACATGATGTTCAAACGATGGCAAGGCCAACTTGGCAGACTGACACTTCAGGATTCCAACGAGGAGAAAAATCATGACATTACACGAAGCAATCAACAAATTAGTGAAGCACGAAGACCTGACCTTTGACGAAACCAAGGCCGCGCACGACGAGCTGACCTCTGGCATCGCGGACGCAACAATGATTGCCAGCTACCTGACCGCGATGGCGGCCAAAGGCGTGAAACCGCAGGAAATCGCCGGCGCGGCGGACTCGCTGCGCCGCAAGGCCTTGCCGTTTGACCCGCAGGCTAAGGTGCTGGAGGTCGTCGGCACTGGCGGCGATCACAGTGACTCCTTCAACATTTCCACCACCTCGATGTTCGTCATCGCAGCGGCCGGGGTGAAAATCGCCAAGCACGGCAACCGGGCGGCCTCGTCCAAGAGCGGGGCAGCCGATGTGCTCGAGGCGCTGGGCTTTGACATCAACGCGACACCGGAAAAGTCGGCGCAGCTGCTGAAGGCCTACAACTTCTGCTTCCTGTTCGCGCAAAAGTATCATCCGTCCATGCGCTTCGTTGGTCCGGCGCGCAAGGAACTCGGTTTCCCGACCATCTTTAACCTGATCGGGCCGCTGGCCAATCCTGCCCGGCCGACCTACGAACTGCTGGGGGTTTACAGCGAGGACTTGATGCAGCCAATGGCCGAGGCCATCAGCCAGCTCGGCGTCACTTCCGGCATGGTGATCCACGGCGAGGACGGGCTGGACGAGGTCACAGTGACCGGCCCAACCGATGCGATTCGCATTCGGGATGGTCAGTTTGAAAAGCTGACGTTGAACCCTGCGGATTACGGCATCAAGATCGCGAATAAACAGGAACTGGTGGGCGGCACGCCGGCACAAAACGCGCAGATCACGCGGGATGTGCTGGCCGGCCGCGATACGGGCGCCAAGCGCGACGCCGTGATCTTTAACGCCGGCGTGGCGCTGAGTCTGACGGGCGCGGCCCCAACGATTCAGGCCGGCATCGATCTGGCGCGCAAGACCATTGAGTCAGGCGCCGCCATCAAGCGGCTGGATGATGCGTTGGCAGTTGATCACGTTGAGGTGAGTGCATGATTTTGGACGACTTGGTGGCCGCGACCCAAAAGCGGCTGATTCGCGAAAAAGCTGACATCAGTCCGGCGGCCATGCATGACCAGGCGCTGGCAACTCCGGCACCACAGGCGGCCGCGCTTTTGCCGGCGCGCCTGCACCAGCATTTTGGCATTATTGCCGAGTGCAAGCAGGCCTCGCCGAGCAAGGGGCAGATTGCCACCAGCTTCCCGGTGACACAGATCGCAAGCGAGTACGAGGCAGCAGGGGTCGACGCCATTTCGGTGCTGACCGAGCCGGATTATTTTCACGGCCAGCTGGCAGATCTCAAGGCCGTCACGCAAACCGTGAAGACGCCGGTGCTGCGCAAGGACTTCACCATCGACCGTTACATGATCGACCAGGCGCGGGCCAGCGGCGCGACCATGGTGCTGCTGATTGCGGCGATTTTGCCGGGGCAGCAGCTGACCGACTTGTACGACTACACCCTGAAAATGGGGCTGCTGCCGCTGGTCGAGTGCCACTCGGAGGATGAAATCAGCCGCGCGCTGCCGCTTCACCCGCAGCTGATGGGCGTCAACAATCGCGACCTGCGCGACTTCAGCGTTGATTTTCAAAACAGCATTCGCCGGCGCAAGCTGATCCCGCAGGACATTGCGGTGATTGCCGAAAGCGGCGTGACCAAGCCCAGCCAGCTGCAGGAGCTGCAGGCCGGCGGGCTCAATGGCACGCTGATCGGCGAAACATTCATGAAGGCGCAGGACCGCGTCGCGACCATTCGCGAGTACCGCCGCGCCGTCGAGAAGGTCCAAGCATGACCGCGGTGAAGGTGTGCGGCCTGATGACCGAAGCCGATGTGGACCTGGTCAATCGGGTCCGCCGGATTACGCGGGGTTTGTCCTGGCGGCAGGGCGCCATCAGGTCAGCCCGCAGCGGGCAATGGCGCTGGCGGCGGGTTTGACCGCCGGAATCACGCCGGTGGCGGTGGTCGTTGAACCGGACACCGCGGCGCTGGCTACGCTTTTTCCCATCATCACCACGGTGCAGCTGCACCGGCCGGCTGATTCCGGGCTGGTCGCCACGCTTCACGCGCTGGGGTTTGACGTGTTCGCACGGGTGAATGCCGCGCAGCCGACCACGACCGCCGATTATGCCCTGATGGATGCCGGCGACGGCTCCGGCCAGACGCTGGACTGGCATCACCTGCCGAGTGCAAATCAGCCGCTGATGCTGGCGGGAGGCCTGGATGCCGACAACGTCCAGGACGCCATTACCTGCGCGCATCCGGCCATTGTCGATGCGTCAAGCCGTCTAGAAACTAACGGCCGCAAGGATGCGGCGAAGGTGCAAGCCTTCGTTGCCGCGGTCCGCGAGACAGAAAGGAACTTTTCAGATGTTAAAAGATAAGGATACTGATAAAAAAGACAACCGCTTCGGAGAATTCGGCGGCCAGTACGTGCCGGAGACCTTGATGTCCGAGCTGGAAAAACTGACCAAGGCCTTCGAGGACTGCAAGACGGACCCCGCCTTTCAAAAGGAGTTCCACGACCTGCTGAATAATTACGCCAACCGGCCATCGCTGCTGTACTACGCGAAGAACATGACCGAGGACCTCGGCGGCGCGAAGATCTACCTCAAGCGCGAGGATTTGAATCACACCGGCGCCCACAAGATCAACAACGTGCTCGGCCAGGTCCTGCTGGCTAAGAAGCTGGGCAAGACCCGGCTGATCGCCGAAACCGGCGCCGGCCAGCACGGCGTGGCCACCGCCACGGCGGCTGCGTTGTTCGGCATGGACTGCGAGATTTTCATGGGCAAGGAAGACACCGAGCGCCAGCGCCTGAATGTTTACCGGATGGAGCTGCTGGGCGCGAAGGTGCGGCCAATCACGTCGGGTCAGGGGCTGCTCAAGGACGCCGTTAACGCGGCGCTGCAGGACTGGGCGGCACATCCCGATGACACTTACTATCTGATCGGTTCCGCTATGGGCCCGGCGCCGTATCCGGCAATGGTCAAGGAGTTCCAAAGCGTCATTTCCAAAGAGTCCAAGCAGCAGATCATGGACGTGGAAGGTAAACTGCCTGATGCCATCGTCGCCTGTGTCGGCGGCGGCTCCAACGCGATCGGCTCGTTTGCCGAGTACATCGATGATCCATCGGTCAAGCTGTACGGCGTTGAGGCGGCCGGCAAGGGGATTCACTCCGGCAAGACCGCCGCGACCATGGAGCTTGGCACCCCAGGCATTTTTCACGGCATGAAGTCGGTCTTCCTGCAGAACGATGAAGGCCAGATCGACAAGGTGTACACGATTTCTGCCGGCCTGGATTACCCAGGCATCGGGCCTGAGCACGCGGCGCTGGCTGCCAGCGGCCGCGCCAAGTATGTCGGTATCACCGACGACGAGGCGGTGGCGGCCTTTGAGTACATCGCCAAGGAGGAAGGCATCATCGCCGCGATCGAAAGCTGCCATGCGGTGGCTTACGTCCAAAAGCTCGCGCCGACCATGCCGAAGGATTCAACCATTATTTGCACGTTGTCCGGGCGCGGCGATAAAGACGTGGCCAGCATCGCGAAGTACCGGGGGGTAAAGGGCATTGAGTAAATTACGAGACGTTTTTAAAAATGGTCACAAGGCATTCATTCCGTTCGTGACGGCAGGCGACCCGTCGGCTGACAGTACCGTCAGCCAGGTCCTGGCACTCGCCGCCGCCGGTGCGGACATCGTCGAACTCGGCGTGCCGTTTTCCGATCCCATTGCCGACGGGCCGGTGATCCAGGCGGCCGGGCTGCGCGCCTTTGCCGGTGGCATCACGGTCAACGGCGTGTTCGACATCGTTGCGAAAATCCGCGAAACCTCGCAGGTGCCGCTGGTGTTTCTGACCTATGCGAACATCCCGTTCAAGTACGGCTACGAAAAGTTCACCGCACGCTGCGAGGAGCTCGGCGTCTACGGCTTAGTCATTCCCGACCTGCCTGCCGAGGAGGCCGGCGAGATCCTGCCATACACGGAAAAGCACCACGTCGACCTGATCCCGCTGATCAGCCCGGCCTCGGGCAGCCGGCTGGAGAAGCTGGTTCAGCACGCAACGGGCTTCATTTACATCGTGTCCGCGCTTGGCGTCACCGGTCAGCGCAACGATTTTGCGCTGAACCTGCCTGACCTGATTGCCAGCCTGCGCAAGGTGACCGACGCGCCGCTGTGCATCGGCTTTGGGGTCCACACCCCAGAGCAGGCCAAGACCCTGGCCAAGGAAGCGGACGGCGTCATCGTCGGTTCCGCCATCGTCCAAATGGTCGCCGACAACGCCGACCCGGCGCCGGTCATTGGCAAGTACACCAAGGAAATGGTCGCTGCAGTCGAATCCGCCGAATAACTGGCGTAAGACTGAGCAATTTGAACTGACCTCGCGATATTTTGAACCGGCCTGAAGCAGGTGCGCAAACACCCGCTTCAGGCTTTTTGAGTGCGCACAAAAAATCCTCGGTTGCCCGAGGATTTTGATCACTGATTGTGATTCGCCAGTTACGCCTTACAAAGTGGCCGCTTGACGGACCGTTTCCGGGACGTCAGGCGAGGTGGCAAAGCCGTTCAGCCAGTTGCGGTTGATGTTGCTGGCGCGCTTTTGGTACCAGGTCTTGGCAGGTTGTGCCTCTGCCTTGGCAGCGCGTGCGAGTTTTTGAATCACGATCGCATCCAGCTGGGCGACCTGCGCTGAAGAGCTATTTCTCCGCGCCAGCAGGTACGTGTTCAGGCCAATGCAGTTAAGTTCCGTGCGTCCCGGCAGCGAGTCGATCAGTGCCTGAACGGCCTCGGCCCCGGTTGCAACTTCCATCAAGTTTCCATCATTAAAAACTAACATAGTTCATTCCTCCACTCTTGAATTAAAAGAAGGCCGTACACAAATGCACGACCTCCCGAGTGAGTTGATCTGCATCCGTCTATGGTGGGGCACGTTGCCTTGCGGTACGTTGCCGGTTGGTCACAGTGCATAGCCACTACCAACACTCTTGATACATACGTTCTTCTTTGTTTCTATTATACGAGATTTGATCTGAAAAAGGAATACCGGATGGCCCGGAGGAACTAGTAAGGCGCCAACTCGGTGGCCCTTTTGCACTGACTCATCCTGGCGGTGCCGATGCATACTCAGCACTAGGACTCTGGACGTGAGAAGGGGGATCGTGTCTTGCTTCAAAAAACTTATAAACTAGATAAACTATTTTTCTATGCAGGAAGCAAAACATTTGCTAAACTAGGATTAATGACAGCGCAATCACTCACCGCAAAGGAGTCTGACAATGATCAAACGCGTCCTTATTACCGTAGTTGCTCTCACGACCCTAGGGCTGGCCGCTTGCGGCCACGATGATGACGATCACGAAGCCAAAGACAAAAGCAGCCAGACAACGAAATCAAGCCAGTCGACCAAGTCCAGCCGGTCTTCCAGCAGCAAGGTTGCCCAAACGCTGCCTAAACAGACGCTGGATCAGGCCTGGGACGTTTTCGTGAAGGCTCATCCGGATGCCCAGGTGACGGCGGTGAAGCTCGATCGCGAAACCGGGACCTACCGATATGAAATCACCGGCAACGTCGGGACGACCGAGCACGAAATGACGATCAATGGCGACACCGGCGAAACGATTCAGGACGAGGAGGACTCGACCGACGACAACGACCCGGTCATCAAGCGCGCCGGGCTGAAACCGCTGAAGGACATCACGGCGGCCGCCACCAAGAAGCTCGCTGGCAGCACCGCCACCGAGTGGGATCTGGACACCGATAACGGCCAGGTACAGTGGGAGGTTTCGCTGCAGCACGACAGCGGCGAACACGTGGTTCACGTTGACGCGTACAGCGGAGTTGCGTCAGCCGCGGTGGCCGACGATTAGGCGCCCGTAAAGTTTTTTTCTTGGCAGGCCCGCCGAACGTTTACAAAGGCGGGCTTTTCGCGTATCATAACTAAAGTATGCAATACGAATAACAGAAAATAGTCGGAGGGATATCATGGCTGCAAACTGGGAAAAGAAAGGCGACACGGAAGGTGTTTTGACCTTCGAAATCGCGCAAGATAAAATCAAAAAGGGGTTGGACCAAGCGTTCAACCGCGTTAAGAAGAACCTGAACGTGCCAGGCTTCCGTAAGGGCCACGTTTCACGTACCGTGTTCGATCACATGTACGGCGAGTCCGCACTGTACGAGGACGCACTGAACATCGTGATGCCTAGCGAGTACGACGCCGCGGTTAAGGAAGCCGGTATCGACCCGGTCGACCAGCCAAAAGTCGACATCGATTCAATGGACGAAGGCAAGCCTTGGGTCCTCAAGGCCACCGTTACCGTTGCCCCAGAAGTTAAACTGGGCGACTACAAGGGTCTTGAAGTTGACAAGCAGGACACTACCGTCACTGACGAAGATGTTCAAAAGGAGCTTGAAGACAAGCAGAAGAGCCAGGCTGAACTCGTACTCAAGGAAGACGGCAAGGCTGAAAAGGGCGACACGGTCACAATCGACTATGTCGGCACCGTTGACGGCAAGGAATTCGATGGCGGCTCTGCCAAGAACTACTCGCTCGAACTGGGCTCTAACTCCTTCATTCCTGGCTTTGAAGATCAGCTGATCGGCCACAAAGCCGGCGATGAAGTCACCGTCAAGGTCACCTTCCCGGATGACTACCAAGCTAAGGAACTTCAGGGCAAGGACGCCGAATTCAAGACGACCCTCCACGAAGTTAAGAGCAAGGAACTGCCTAAGCTGGATGACGACTTTGCCAAGGACTTGGACGACGAAGACGTTGACACGCTTGAAGAACTGAAGCTGAAGATCAAGTCTGACCTGCAGGAAAAGAAGGACGACGCCGCTAAGGACGCCATCCAGGAGCAGGCCATTGCTGAGGCTGTTGCGAACGCCACGATCCCGGCGATTCCACAGGCCATGATCGACACCGAAGTCGACAACCAAATGAACCAGTACATGAGCTCCATGCAGCAACAGGGCATCTCCCCGCAGATGTACTACCAGCTGACTGGCACCTCCGAAGACGACCTGAAGAAGCAGTTTGCGGCCAACGCCGAGAGCCGCGTCAAGACGAACTTGGTCCTTGAAGCGGTCGTCAAGGCTGAAAAGATCGAGCCGACTGACGACCAGGTCAAGGCTGAAATTAAGCGCCTGGCTGGCGAATACAACATGGAAGAGAAGGCCGTTCGCAAGGCCCTCACCGATGACATGCTGAAGCACGACATTGGCGTTCAGGACGCGATCACCCTGATCACGGACAACGTCAAGGAAGTGGCCCCGAAGGCCGAAAAGAAGTCGACCAAGAAAGCTGCTAAGAAGGACGATGCCAAGGCAGACAAAAAGGCTGACGCAAAGGATGCCAAAGACGCCAAGTAATGAGATTGTTGGCGGTGCACCTCTCGCATAGCGGGGGGTGCTTTTTCTATCTGAGGAGGCTAGCCCATGATTCGAATCGCGCGTTTAATTGTACGCTTGGCCGGCGGGCCAGGCAGACGGCCCTTGCTGATCATGCTGAGTGGTTTGGCGCTGGTGTTGTTGTCGCGTCGGCGCAGGATGAATGAAAAAGCTCGCGGTCTGGTCTTCACCATCGGCCTGGCCGCCATTGTGGCTGGTCTGCTGTTCTTGGTGTTGGGTGTCAGCTGAAGCGTCACGGGCAGTTGGCTGAGCGCTTTTTTTCCGGGGAATATATCGACAATGGCGAATTAATGACAGCGCTTGTCAAGGCGCGTATGCTGGAGTCAAGAAAACGGGAGGTGACGTCATGGCTAAACCAGTCAGTGCCGAGGTGCAGCGTCAAGCTGACAACAAGTACTACCGTGCGGGCTTTTTGCGCTCGGGGATCGGGTTCTTCGCAAACTACGTCAATTTCACCGGCCGTTCCAGTCGCAGTGAGTACTGGTGGGTCGCGCTGTGGCGGCTGCTCATTGCCGGGCTCGTGATTGCATTGGGGTGGCTGATCCTCGGCGTTGATCACGGGATCACCAAGTTATTTAGCGGGGATATGTTGCGACTCAGCAGTTTGATCGCGTTGATCGCGGTGTTCATGATTTACGGGGTGGCCATCATCGTGCCGGGACTGTCAATGGAAGTGCGTCGGTTTCGCGACGCCGGGTGGTCCTGGTGGTGGCTGGTTGGCTTTTACGCGGCGGGGTCGCTGGGTGGCATTTTGCTGCCAAACGGTGAGTTGAACGATCAGCCATGGGCCACGGCAATCGGCATCGCGCTGATCGTGGTGGCGGCGCTTTTCGAGTTGGTGATCGATTTGCTGCCAAGCAAAAACCCGCCTGTGGCCATAGATTCGACCGTGACCAATTAAATGAAGCGCGGCGCTTGCAGGGGGGCTTGCGCTTATGCTATGCTTGCGCGAGTGCAACTAGGCATGATGCCCTGAGTTTGGTATCATGGAGTTATTAAGAAGGGGTTGAAAGTTAATGTTTGACAACGTTGAAACCACCGGGCCTGTGACCTGCTCGTTCTGCGGCAAGTCGCAGGATCAGGTGAAAAAGATCGTTGCTGGCCCTGGCGTTTACATCTGCAATGAATGTATCGACCTGTGCAAGGAGATTATCGACGAGGAGTTCAAGCAGGATGCCGCTGACAACATGCTTGAAGTACCGAAGCCGGTCGAGATCCTCAAGGTCTTAAACGACTATGTGATCGGCCAAGACGCTGCGAAAAAAGCACTGGCGGTCGCAGTTTACAACCACTACAAGCGCGTGAACCAGATGAATGTGGCCGAAAAAGGCGACACGGAGTTGCAAAAGTCCAACATCGCGCTGATCGGGCCGACTGGGTCAGGGAAAACGTTCCTGGCTCAGACCTTGGCGCGCATTTTGAACGTGCCGTTTGCCATCGCGGACGCCACGACCTTGACCGAAGCGGGCTACGTGGGTGAAGACGTTGAAAACATCTTGCTCAAGCTCCTGCAAAACGCCGACTACGATGTCGAGCGTGCGGAAAAAGGCATTGTTTACATCGATGAAATCGACAAGATCGCCAAGAAGGCTGAAAATGTTTCCATCACTCGTGATGTTTCCGGCGAAGGCGTTCAGCAGGCCCTGCTGAAGATCTTGGAAGGCACGATCGCCAACGTGCCGCCGCAGGGTGGCCGCAAGCACCCGCAGCAGGAGTTCATCCAGATCGACACAACGAACATCCTGTTCATCGTCGGTGGGGCCTTCGATGGCATCGAGACCATCGTCAAGAACCGCCTCGGTGAAAAGACCATCGGCTTCGGCAAGAATTCTGATGAGTCCAAGGCGGTCGAAGGCAAGTCGCTGATGCAGCAGGTCGTGCCAGAAGACCTGATGAAGTTCGGGATCATTCCTGAATTCATCGGCCGGATCCCAATCATCGCCTCGCTGGAGAAGCTGACCGAAGACGACTTGGTCCGCATCCTGACCGAGCCAAAGAATGCGTTGGTCAAGCAGTACCAGAAGCTGCTGTCCCTGGACAACACCGAGCTCGAGTTCACAACTGGTGCGTTGCACGCGATTGCCCACAAGGCGATCGAGCGCGACACCGGGGCCCGTGGCTTGCGGTCCATCATTGAAGCTGTCATGCAGGACATGATGTTCACCTTGCCATCCGAGCCAGATGTGACCAAGGCCGTTGTGACTAAGGCCGCTGTCGAAGGCACCGGCAAGCCGGAACTGATTAAAGAAAAAGACCAAAAGGCGTCCTAAGCAGGCGCGTGCCCGCAGCGAGTCTCTCGTTGCGGGCATTTTTTATGAGGAGTGAGCGGAAATGATGACTTGGTGGTTGAAAGCTTTACTGGTGCTGATTGGGGTCGAGCACCTTGGAATCGCGGGGCTTGAAATGCGTGGCGCCCCTGCCAAGCAAGCCAGTGTCTTCGGGCTGCCACTTGATTTCGTGAAACAGTCCCATGCGCAAATTGCGCTGGCCAACCAAGGCGTCTACAACCTGATGCTGGGGGCGGCGATGCTGGCGAGTGCCTTCACGATAACAGGGCCGTCGTTTTTGACCGTTGCCTTGATTCTCCTGGTCTTCCTGCTGGTAGTCGGTGTGTACGGTGGGCTTACCGTCACGCGGAAGATTTTCCTGGTGCAGGTGCTGCCGGCCGTGATTGGGTTGGCGCTGATTCTGGCTTCCTTGATGGGCTAAATTCGTTTCAACTTCAAAATTCGGCGCACGAAAAAGGCTCCAAACTGATCTGGCGAAATTTAAACCAGACGAGTTTGGGGCCATTTTTGGGTCAGGCCATCATTTTCCGGGCCTTGGCGCGGCCAACGATGCCGTCAATGATCTGCTGCAGGCTGACTTTGGCCATTTCGGCTTCGGCCGCCTGCTGGACCTGGTCGTAAACCTCATTCAAGGTCTCTTGAATGTTGCCGCCGATTGGGCACTGCGGGTTGGTCTTCTCATCGACGTGCAACAGCGCCGTGGGGTCCACTGCGCGGTAAACGTCCAGCAGGCTGATCTCAGCGGCCGGCCGGGCGAGGGCGGGCTGCACCATGCCCGGATGGCTGGTGAGCAGGCCGCCCTTGACCAGCATGGCCATCAGGCGCCGCACCACACTGGGGTTGGCCTCAATGCTGGCAGCAATTTTCTTACTCGACAGGTCCCAGCCGGCGCCAATCTGGACATAGGCCAGCACGTGGACGGCGTCACTTAGCTTGTGGGAGTATTGCATTGCTTGTCACCTCGCTCGTTCAAAATAACAGCTAGGCCTTATTTTAGCACTTCTTTGACGGCGTCAGACAGTGGGGTCAGCGCGTGGCCAAGTACGTCCGGCAGATCAGTCGAGTTTTCATCCAGCACGCCTGCCTTGATCATTGCCATACCGCCGGCGAAAATGCCGGTCAGTTTTGCGGGGACCCCGGTTGCCGCGAGTGCCGCCTGGTAGTCGGCATCGTTCAGGCTCTTGATTTCAAACTGGCCGCTGATGGCCTCGGCCAATTCCCGGTAGGTGCGGGCCGGACCGGCAAATTCATAGACCGACTTGGTGTCAGTCGCCGCCAGCACATCGGCTGCGGCTTCGGCGTACTCGCGCTCAAGGGCCCAGCCGACCTTGCCCTCACCGGCGGCATAGAGAAAGTCCTGACCGGCCGCGGCGGCCTTCAACCGGGGCATTTCATTTTCCAGGTACCAGTTGTTCCGCAAGAAGCTGTGCTTGATGCCGGCATCCAAGATGGCTTGCTCGGTCGCGTGATGGTCGGCAGCCAGGGCCGCGGTGGATACGTCTGCGTGAGGAAAGCTGGTGTAGGCGATGTAGTTCACGCCGGCGCGCTTGGCGGCCGTCACCACATTCTGGTGCTGCTGGCTTCGGGACACCGCGCCGCCTGGGACGGAGGAAATAAAGAGCAGGCGGTCAACGTTCTTCAGGGCCTGGGTCATTTGGTCGACGTCCGTGTAGTCGGCTTGGCGGATCGTGATGCCGGCGGGGTCGAGCGTTTTCGCCTTTTCGGTGTTGCGCGCCAACGCCACAATGTCGCTGGTAGAAATTTTGGCTGCGAGATACTGTAATGCCCGCTGACCGAAGCGGCCAGTGGCGCCTGTTACTGCATATGTTGTCATCAATGAAGAGCTCCTTAGTTGAATATTCTTTCCTGTGCAGATTAACGTAACATGTTGTCTTAAAAAACACAAGGAACAATTCGCTGGTTGCGATGATTTGGTTCGCCTTTTCAAACGTCACCAAACCGTAACCGGACCGATGAGCCCAATTGTTCTGCTGGTATGCTAAACTGAATGGCAGAGTGTTACAGGAGGTAGTTTATGAAAGTCAACAATGTCAGCCTGACCATTAGCGCGGTCAGCGCGGCGCAGTACCCGGACACCGGGTACCCGGAGATCGTGTTTGTCGGCCGCAGCAACGTCGGCAAGTCCAGTCTGATCAACAAGCTGATCGACCGCAAAAGCATGGCGCGCACCAGCGCGGTGCCAGGCAAGACCCAGACGCTGAATTTTTACAACATCGAGGACCTGCTGTACTTCGTCGACGTGCCAGGCTACGGCTACGCGAAGGTCTCCAAAAAAGACCGCGAGCGCTTCGCCGGCATGATCGAGGAGTACCTGAGCACGCGCAAGCCGTTCCGCGGGGCGGTGCAGCTGGTGGACGCGCGGCACACGCCCAGTGAGGACGACGTGTCCATGTACCAGTACCTGAAGTACTTCAACGTGGATGTGCTGGTGGTCGGCACCAAGGTCGATAAAACCAGCAAGGCCAAGCGGCAAACCATCATGCGGGACATTAAGCAGACGCTGGATCTGAACCAGACGGACCAGCTCGTGATGTTCTCCGCGACGACGGGCGAGGGCAAGGACGCCGTGTGGGACTGGCTGACGAAGCAAACGGGAATCGGAGGCAGTGAACAATGAACTTGAATGAGTATCAGCAAAAGGCCAACAAAACGCTGGCCGGCAACGAGCACGTGTTGACGAACCTGACGTTGGGGCTCGCCTCGGATTCCGGTCTGGTGGTCGACCGCATCAAGCGGTACGCCTTTCAGGGCCAGGACCTCGAGCCGGACAAGCTGAAAGATGAGCTTGGCGACGTGCTGTGGTACCTGTCTCAAATCGCGCTCTGGGCGGACATTCCGCTGGACGATGTGGCCAAGGCCAACCTGGCGACGTTGGCTAAAAAGTACCCAGAAGCCAAGCTTTAACCAAATTGCGGCCGCGGTGTTTGCCCTGGTCGCTTTTTAATGTTGATGGTGAGGCATCCTGGGAGCGCGAGCAATGAATATTTACTTAATTACAATGATCCTATTGGTCACCGGGTTTGCCGGGGGCCTGCTGTCGTCCATCGCGGGGATGGCGTCGTTGGTGATGTACCCGGTGTTGATCGCGCTGGGCGTGCCGCCGGTGTCCGCCGACGTTACGAACACGGCCGCGATGATTTTTACCGGGGTTGGGGCCGGTATTTCATCGGCGCGGGAGTTAAAGGCCAATCGCAATTTGATGTTTGCAGTCACCGGCTATGCGCTGATTGGCGGCATCTTGGGCACCGTGATTTTGGCAATCGCGCCGGGCGCCACCTTTGAAAAAGTGGTGCCGTTTCTGATTGCCAGCGCTGGGGTCATGATGCTTTGGTCGGCGCGGGCCAAGACCAATGCGCACACGAAGGGCCACACTGTCACTGGCTGGAAGCTCGTCGAGCGCAATTTTCTGGTCTTTCTGGTCGGCATCTACATCGGTTACTTTGGCGCGGCGGCCGGCGTGATCATGCTGGCGATCCTATCGCTGACCTTGCCGGTATCCTTCGCCGAGGCCAATGCGCTGAAAAACTTCGCCACGCTGTTGACCAATATCGTGTCTCTGGTGATTTACGCCTTTACCACCAAGGTATACTGGCTCATGGTGATCCCGCTGGGCATTGGCATGTTTGGCGGAGGCTACATCGGGCCGATGGTCGTGCGGCACATTCCGCAGCGGGCCATTCGCATCACGATCGGCATTGCGGCCTTTGGGCTGGCGGCGTACTTCTTCTACACCGCATACATGGTATAAAAAAACGGCGCCGGGCTTCTTGCCCAGCGCCGTTTGCGGCTGCTTTGGTTAATTGACCGGCGTGATGGGTTCGCCGCGGCTGGACCGGATCACGTTATTGGCGCAGATCATGGCCATGGCGTCGCGCGCCTCGACCGTCGCGTTGCCGATGTGCGGCGTCAGAATCACGTTCTTCATCGTCTTCAGGCGCGGCTCGACTTGCGGCTCGTGCTCGTAGACGTCTAGCGCGGCACCGGCGATTTCGCCGGCGGCCAGCGCATCGGCCAGGGTGGCCTCATCGATGATCGGGCCGCGCGCCGCGTTGATCAGCAGCGCGGTGTTTTTCATGGCCTTAAACGTCTCAGCGTTGAACTGGTGAAAATTCTCGGCGGTCTGAGGCGCGTGCAGCGTGATGATGTCGGACTGGGAGACCAGCTCATCAAAGGGGACAAAGGTCGCGCCCAGCGCCTGCTCACGGGCTGCCGGTAGCTGATGCCGCTGGGTGTACAGGATGTTCATGCCGAACGTAGCGGCGCGTTTGGCCACGGCCTGGCCGATGTGGCCGGCGCCGACAATGCCCAGCGTTTTGCCCGCCAGCTCGTGGCCGAGGAAAAACAGGGGCTGCCAGCCGTCAAAACCGGCCCCGCGCATCAGCTGGTCGCCTTCGACGATGCGGTGGGAGAGCGCCAGCATTAACCCCAGCGTGACCTCGGCGACCGCGGTGGTCGACACCGCCGGGGTGTTGGTGACGGGGATGTGGCGCGCGCTGGCGGCGGCCACGTCGATGTTGTTGAAGCCGGCGCCGTAGTTGGCAATCAGCTTCAAGCGTTGCGCCTGGTCGATCACGGCTTTGGTGACCTGAGTCGACAGGGTCGCGATCAGAAAATCGGCATCGTGGGTGCCAGCGGCGAGGGCCTGCTCGCTGATCAACCCGGTACCCAGATATTGATCCACGGTGAAACCAGCCTGGGTCAGCGTGTCAGCCGCGGCCTTGGGGATGCGGTCGGAGATAAATACTTTTGGCATGTTACTCCCTCCATTCGCTTCGATTTTACCACGTCTTGGATTTGGCCCAACCCATTTGCCTTTGCGCGAGGGTAAAAAAATAGACCGCGCGCGGCGGTCTGAGCGTTACTTCTTCGTTTTATCCTTGGCTGCCTTGGCCTTCTCGGCTTTTTCCTTGGCCTTGGGATCCGGGCCAGCCGCTTTGGCTGCTTCGGGAATGGTGGCGAACTTGTCGAACATTTCGCCCCAGTCGTTTTTGGTGTTTACTTTCAAGCCCATGCGCAGACACTCCCTTCGTTGCTGCTAGTATAGCATGTTTTATTTACCCGCGAAAAAATGAATTTTATGCGTATATATATTGCATAAAAACTAATTAGCGTGTATAGTTAGTCTCAAGATATGAGTTCGGCGTCTTGCCGGCGAAGGGAAGTAGTCAATATGAGCGATTCACAGCCATTGATTCAAATCGATCATCTGGTGAAGAAGTTTGGGGACCAGGTCGTCCTGAATGATATTTCGGAAACCATCAACCAGGGCGATGTCATTGTCATCATCGGCGCGTCAGGCGGCGGCAAGTCGACGTTCCTGCGCAGCTTGAACCTGTTGAATAAGCCGACCAGCGGCTCGGTCAAGTTTGAGGGCACCGACCTCACGACCCTGAGCGAAAAAGATCTCGACAAGGTCCGCGAAAAAATGGGCATGGTGTTCCAGCAGTTCAACCTGTTCCCGAACATGACCGTGCTCGACAACATCAAGCTGGCGCCGATGAAGGTCAAGGCCGCCAATGACGAAGAGGCCACCAAGAAGGCCAAGGCGCTGCTTGATCAGGTCGGCCTGGACGACAAGGCGAATGAGTTCCCAAGCAGCCTGTCTGGTGGGCAGATGCAGCGTGTCGCCATTGCGCGGGCGCTGGCCATGGAGCCGGACGTCATGCTGTTTGACGAACCGACCTCAGCACTTGATCCGGAAATGGTCGGCGAAGTCCTGAAAGTTATGGAGGACTTGGCCAAGTCCGGCATGACCATGGTCATTGTCACGCACGAAATGGGCTTTGCCCGTCAGGTGGCCAACGAGGTCTGGTTCATGGACCAAGGCGTGATCGCCGAAAAGGGCAAGCCGGAAGACATTTTCAGTCACCCACAGGAAGACCGGACCAAGGAATTCCTGAGCAAGGTGCTCGCCCAGTAATTTTTGGCTATAGTATCGCCGCCCATCGGAGAGGTTTCCCAACCGGTGCGGCGGCTTTTTTTGTACGACGAAAAAAACTCGCAATTACCAGTGCGTAATTGCGAGTTAGTGGGTTATTGTTGCTGACGGCCTAATTGATCTAAGGTGTCAAAGTCTGCTTGGCTTAATTCGATGTCTTGCGCGGCAATGTTGTCAACGACATGCTTGGTTGAGCTGGTGCCAGGAATCGGTAAGATCACATCAGAGCGCTTGAGCAGCCAAGCCAACGCGATTTGAGCTGGGCTGGCATTGTAGCGCTTGGCGATGGCTTGTAATTGCTCGCCTTGGGCCAGTTTACCGGTGGCCAACGGGAACCAGGGAATAAAAGCCAAGTGGTTGGCTTCGGCGTAGTTTAAGACGGCTTCGTCTTTGCGGTCGATCAGGTTATAACGATTCTGAACCGAAACAATTGGGACAATCTTCTGGGCCGCTTGAATTTGGGCAACCGATACTTGGCTCAGCCCAATGTGGCGGATTTTGCCTTCTTCTTGCATTTTAGCCAGTTCGCCGATTTGATCTGCCAGCGGGTAGTTGGGGTCGATGCGGTGCAGCTGCAGCAAGTCAATGTGATCCAAGCCTAAAGTCATCAAGTTTAATTCAACCTGTTGGCGCAAGTAGGCTGGCGCACCAAGCGGGATCCATTGGTTAGGGCCTTGGCGGGTGAAGCCGACTTTGGTGGCGACCATCACTTGGCTGTTGGGGCGCTGCTTGAGCGCTTCACGCAGATAAAGGTTGGCATACAGCGGCCCATAAGCATCGGCGGTGTCGATGAAATTCACACCGTGGTCAATGGCGGTTTCAATCACGGCAACGGCGTTGTCAGGGTCAACAGAAGGCCCCCAGACGCCTTTGCCTGGCAATTGCATTGTGCCATAGCCAAGCCGGTTGACAGTTAATGTTTGATCGAAACTGAATGTTTTTTGCATGTGCAGATTCCTTTCTTTGGTGAAGATTGAATGAGTTTAGTATGCGCGTTCACAAACAAAGATACAAACGAATAGTAAGTGTATTGTGCCTTGCGCGACGCGGGTGAGCCAGTGATTTTGCGTAAAAAATACGGCCCTAACCGGGGAGATTTCCCAACCGGTCAGGGCAGCTTTCCTTTTCTATTCGGCTTGTTCAGGCGCATGTGTCGGCTTCATGCCAATGACGTGCACGACGACCAGAATGGACAGGCCGCCCAACAGCCCGAACAGGATCGCCATGCCGATGCCCCCGAGCCACGCGGACAGGGTGACCGTGGCGCCGCACAGGATGTTGGCCATGGGATTGACGGCCGAAAAGGCGCCGGAGTATGTGCCAATTTTTTCCGGATCCATGAGGTCCGCCCGCAGCGTCTGGCTCGGCGGGACGACGATCATTTCCCCAATGGTCAGGATCACCGCGCAGGCCACCATCGGCCACAGCGTGTTGAACAGGCACGCCAGCGCAAAGCCGAGGGTTTGCAGCGCCATGCCGATGGTGTAGGCGCGGCGCAGTGACCAGGCTTGGGTGAGCCGCGTGAACAGCGACATGAAGGGGATGATGATGGCGGTGTTGATTAGGGTGATGCCGGAAAGCATGCGCTGGCCGTAGATCTCAAGCCCAAACAGCCGCACCGTGTGAAAATCCGCGCCGAGGTGCACGGCCAGGTAATAGCCAAGCTGGCCGGTGACGATGCCTGATAACACCATGCCGACGAGGTACCAGTCGTAGCGGTGGTCGGAAAGCACCCCGAGGTAGCCGCGCACGGCCTGCCACACCGAGCCGGAAAGGCTGTGGTCGGGGGTGAAGCTTTCGGTCATGAAGAACTGGATGATGATCAGGTTAATGATGGTGACGGCGATCATCCCCACCAGCAGCTCAAACAGGTAATCGCGGAAGAACCAGCCGCCCAGCGCGGCCCCAATCATGACGGAGATGTTGATGATCCAGTAAATCAGCGCGTACACATAGCGCCGGTTCTTCGGGGTCGACACGTCGATTACCATCGCCTCCTCAGCCGGGCTGGTGATGGCCCCGCCGACCTGGGCGATCAGAAACCCGAAGAAGGTCGGCACCGGGTAGCGGCCCAGCGGTGAGTTCATGGCAGCGGCGATGGCAAAGCCGAGCAGCGTCAGCAGGGATCCGGCGACCATGATCGGTTTGCGGCCGTGTACGTCGGCGAGGTGGCCGCCGTACAGCCCGGCGACAAAGCCCAGGGCCGAGACGATGATGAGCAGGACCCCGGTGATGCTGGCACCGAAGTACTTGGCGTAGTAAATCGTCATGTTCGGCCCGACCGAGCTGGACAGCATGACTGCCAAAAACACCGTCAGCATGCGCAGTTTTAAGTTGTTGTTCAGTGCCATAAATTCTTTCATTTTTACCTCCGCCCAAACCTTACCAGTATACAAACCGCCGCGGCAAAAGAAAAGACCGCTGTGGGCGGTCTGGTTAATGCTTGCTAGTGATTTTGACGCCGGGGTGGTCGTGGGCTAGGCTTTGGCGCAGTGCGCCTTGCAGCTGGCTGCGCGACTCCCGGGCCAGCTTTTCGGCTGCGTCTTTACGCGACCGCTTCTTGTTGTGCTTGGGCATGTGTCTCATTCCTTGCTAAAAGTTAGTAGGACCAGTATAGCACGGCCGGCGGTAGGACGCCAGCCAGGCGGCAGCAGTGGCAGGCCACTTAGGACGAAAAGGCAGTGAGTTGTCAAAATTCAGTGGCGCATGATATAATCACGTTATTCGAAGATTTCTCACTCATGTGGGACACGAATGCCGCCTCCTTATGCGCAAGGAAGCGGTATTTTTTTCGAGGGCTTGGATGCAAACCGACGCGTGGGTTAGATGGCAGCTAGCTCATGCTCATTTGTCATCATCCAGCCAATGATCGACAAGCGAAGTCGCGACACCGACGAGGATCGGTGCAATGAGCACAACGAAGATTTCATGCATGTGGGACACCCCCTCTCGGAGGCTAGTTGCCAATTTCTAATTACGCTGGTGCCAAGCTTTTCCCTCAATCGATTGTGCCCGGCTGACTTGTATTCTGTCAGTGACAAATTTACAATAGAACGGCAAAGATAAGAAGGGAGGCGAGTGCATGGCATCCGCTCACATTGAACACAAGCTGGCGCTGCTGCCGGATCTGCCCGGCAGTTACCAGATGAAGGACATCAACGGCAAGATCATTTACGTCGGCAAGGCCAAGAACCTGAAGAACCGCGTGCGCTCGTACTTCAAGAGCAGCCACGAAGGCAAGGTCGCCAAGATGGTCTCCGAAGTCGCGGACTTTGACTACATCGTCACGTCCAGCGACAAGGAAGCCTTCCTGCTTGAGATCACGCTGATCCAGAAGTGGCAGCCGTTTTACAACATCAAGCTGAAAAAAGGGACCGGTTACCCGTACATCAAGATCACCAACGAGCGCGACCCGAAAATCGAGCTGACCGGCGACGTCAAAAAGGACGGGGCCTACTACTTTGGGCCGTACCCGAACGTGTACGCCGCGCAGGAGACCATTCATTTTCTGGAAAAAGTCTACCCGCTGCGCCGCTGCAACGGCTTCCAGGGCCGGCCGTGCCTGTACTACCACATGGGGCAATGCCTCGGGGCATGCTGGCGGACGGTGCCCAAGGAAGAGTACGACAAGCAGATCACCAAGATCCGCAGCTTCCTGGATGGCAACACCGGCCGGGTCAAGCAGGAACTGACCAAGAAAATGGAAGACGCGGCCAAGAAGCTCGAGTTCGAGCGTGCCGCCGAGCTGCGCGACCAGCTGCACTACATCGAGGCCACGGTCGAAAAACAGAAGATCATTTCCAACGACAAGACCCAGCGCGACGTGTTCAACTTTTACATGGACAAGGGCTGGATGTCGGTCCAGATCTTCTTCATTCGCCAGGCGCGCCTGATGAAGCGCGAGTCGCGGCTGTTTGCCATCACCACGACGGCCAACGAGGAATTTGAAACCTTCATCATGCAGTTCTACAACCGCAAGAATAACGTGCTGCCCAAGGAGATCCTGGTGCCGGCGGGGCTCGACAATGATGTCCTGGCTCAGGTGCTGGGTGTGCCGGTGCGCACCCCACAGCGCGGCGAAAAGCGCTCGCTGATGGACCTGGCCAAGAAGAACGCGAAGATCAAGTTGGACGAAAAGTTCCGGCTGCTTGAGCTCGATAACCGCACGACCGTTGGGGCCCAGGAAGAGATTTTCAAGGCGTTGGGCCTGCCGTACGGGCACGTCATCGAGGCGTTTGACCACAGCCACATTCAGGGGACCAACCCGGTGTCGGCCATGGTGCAGTTCGTCGACGGCCGCGCCGAGAAGAGCAACTACCGCAAGTACAAACTCGCTGAGGCGGAAGGCAACCACAGTGCTGACGAAGAGGCGAACACTCGCGAGGTCATTCGGCGCCGGTTCACGCGCCTGCTCAAGGAGCACAAGTCAATGCCGGACCTGATTCTGATGGATGGCGGGGAGCTCGAAATGAACGCCGTCAAGGACGTGCTGGAAAACGAGCTGAACCTGCACATTCCTGTTGCCGGCATGGTCAAAAACGACAAGCACCGCACGGCCCGCCTGCTTTACGGCGACTTGGACCAACCCATTGATCTCGATCCGCACTCGCAGGGCTTCTACCTGCTGACGCGGATCCAAGATGAGGTCCACCGCTTCGCCATCACGTTCCACCGCCAGCTGCGCAACAAGAACTCGCTGGCGTCCAAGCTGGAAATGATCCAAGGCGTTGGGCCCAAGACGCGCACGAAACTGCTGCGCCAGTTCAAGACCATTAATCACATCAAAGAAGCCAGTGTCGAGGACATTGAAAAGCTCGGCATCAGCAAGAAAGTGGCCCAGGCGATCAAGGTATCGCTGCAGGCCCAGTAAGTCGACCAGCAGTGGTCGGCTTTTTTCGTGGGTTTGGCGCAACAAAAGCCGGCGCACGCGTCAGTTAACCGTATAATGAACATGGCTGTGGACACGTTAATCGTTAACGGGAATCAGGAGGTTGAGCAAATGAAATGGGGAATCATGGGCTTAGGCAAAATTGCGCGGGATTTTGCGGCGCAGATAAATGAGACGCGGCCGGTTTACGGCGTGGCGAGTCGGGACCCGGCGCGGACTGCGCAGTTTGCGGCCGCTTTTCAGGTTGAGCACCAGTACGCGTCTTACCAGGAGATGGCGGCAGACCCGCACATCGACTGCATTTACATTGCGACGGTGAATTCTCAGCACCTCAAGGACATTCGGTTGTGTCTGGAAGCCGGGAAGAACGTTTTGTGTGAAAAGGCGATTTGGCGCAACTACGCAGAGACCAAGGCGATGTACGACCTTGCCCGCCAGAAACACCTGATCCTCGCCGAGGCGATGACGATTTATCACATGCCGCTTTATCGTCAGCTGCGGCAGCTCATCGAGGCTGGGCAGATCGGTCAGCTCAAGATGATCCAAGCGAATATTGGCAGCGTGATGGCCGCGGACCCGAAGAATCGCTTTTTTGATCCAGCGCTTGGCGGCGGCGCCATGCAGGATATCGGGACGTACGCCCTGTCGTTCATTCGCTTTTTCAGCGGTGACACGCTGGGTCAGCCTCAGTACACGATGAAAAAGGCCCCGACCGGCGTCGACGAAATGTGGTCGATCGCGTTGGCGACGGATAAGGGGGTCCTTGCCAATGCCAACATGGCGTTTCGGGCCAACTTACCGCAGCGCGCACTGATCACTGGTGATGGTGGTTATATCGAGGTGCCCAACTTCTTGCGTGCCGATTCCGCGACGCTGGTGGGGGCGGATGGCACGCCTCGGGTCATTCAAGTGGGCCAAACCGCCCAGGCCATGGCCTATGAAGTTGCGGACTTTGAGCAAGCGGTGCAAACGCCGGCGACTGGGCTAGCCTTCAGCCAGGAAACGCTGGATGTGATCAAATTGATCGATCAGTTAATGACCGCCGCTCAGGTTTAATCCAGGACCGGCAAGACCTGTAAATTTAATGTGAGTTGCATCTGCGCGAGGATCCTTGGTGATTCCAGCTGCGATGCAGTCTCGAGGAATTGAAACGCTCGGCATTGGCAAAAAAGTGGGCCAGACGGTCTAGGTATCGCTGCAGACCCAGCAAGCCGGCCCATGACGGCCGGCTTTTTTAGTCTGGCCGGTCACGCCGCCGCGGGAGAGTGAAGCCCCACCGGTAGAAGGGCCAGTCTCAGGCAAAAAAACAAGCCCACGCCGAAGAACTTTCCAGCGAGGACTTGTGGTGTGGCTTGATTTTTCGTGGACTGGCGGTGGTAACGGCTAGTCGGGATCGATGACCTGACCACGATTTTGGAACGCGCTTAAAGCGGTCCGGGCGATTGGGCCGACAATCAGCAGCTGCAGTGGCAGCGCCATGAACAGGTTAAATATCCAGGTGTGCAGATAGGTGAGGCCAATGTTGCCGCCAAAGTTGGCGGTGACGATCATGCCAAATGCGGACATCAGGCTGACCATCCCAGCAACCATCAGGACGGAAATCCAGACGCCGATGATTGCGGGCTTTTCTTCCATTTCGGGCTTGAAGATGCGATTGAAGAAAATCTTCTTCGCAATTGGGCCAACTAGACCTAGGTCAAGGACTAACGCCACGCCAAGCGCGACTGGGTAACCTTTGAGCACCTCGAGGACGTAACCGGCACTGAAACCATCGCTCATGGCGACGTTATAACCCGCCATGACGAAAACCATTAAACCGGCCATGATGAGACTGAAAAATACTTCTTCTTTAAAATTCTTAGGCACAGATAAAACTCCTTGGCTGTCAGCATAAAATTTTTGGTGGTAGAGTCAGCGCCAAACGCCTATACGGAACCAATTGACATAGTTGTCGCTTGCAGCAGAGTTTAACCATACCAGAATTTTTCAGCGGGTGTAAGAACTATTTTCAGAAAATACTCTCTGGTTATTGCCGCTGGTCGGATTACTTCTTCCTTATGTGCGGCTGATTTAAGACGCGATTTCTGTTTCTGTGCTTCCCTTTTTGCGTGTAAGCGCGTATCATAATGGCAAGACGGTTAGAAAACGATTAGTCTATAAGGGGAAGATGATATTATGATGAGTGCGGGGCTCGGTCTCAAGGGCCATTATCAGACGCGTCAGGTGGCGCACCCGGCCAGCAGCGAGCAGCGGCGGTTCAATGCGACGTTGCACGCGCGGGCCTTTGACCGCGTGGCCCAATCGGTGGGCGGCGGCAAGGTGGCACTTGGGGCTTTGGCACTTGCCGTGGTGCTCATGGGCGCTCTAAGCGCGACGCTTTAACGTTCGCGGAATGCAGAAACACGAAGACCCACCCAGCTGAAGACAGCCGGATGGGTCATTTTAGCGTGGGCTTAGTCATCCGCGGCGGACACGACGATGCGGCCTTCGTGGGGGCTTGGCAGCAGGTCGTGCGCCGCGGCAAAGCCGGCTGCGGTGAACGGGAAGAGCGTCCCAATCGGCAGTTTAAGCAGGCCGTCTGCAAACAACGGTACCAGTTCAGTGAGGATGGTGTGGTCGTTGGGCACTGCCAGCGGGTGAATGTGCGTGAACTGCACCGGCTTGTCGCTGTATGGCTCGCGGTGAGCAACGCTGATGATTTGGCCGCCGGGCCGGACCATTGCGACATCGTCCTGGCCGTTGATGCCGTTCAAGGCCACGTTGAAGACAATGTCCGCCCGGCCGTCCAGCGCCGCCACGTGGTTTTCCGTGTCGTAGGCAAAAAATTCATCCGCGCCGGCCGTTAGAACCTGGTTGCGGTGATTGCCCGACGCCACGCCGATGACATGCACGTCTCGCGCTTTGGCGAGCTGCACGACCAGCAGGCCCACGCCACCGCTGGCGCCTTTGATGACCACGGTGTGGCCCGGCTGGAGCCTGGTGAAAACGGCCACGGCGCGGTAAGCAGTGATGCCCGGCGTGATCATCCCGGCGGCCTGCTCGAAGCTCAGCGCCCGAGGGAGCACCACGACGTCTCGGGCCGGGGCCCGCACCTGCGTTGCATCGCCGTGGGTGGTGCGCACCAGCACGCGCTCGCCGATCGTGATGTCGGCCACACTGCGGCCCAGCGCCGTGACGGTGCCGGCAACGTCGCTGCCGAGCACGTTGAAGTCCCCGGGAACGGCGCCGCGGCGGGCCATGCGCTCGCGGTTGTTCAGCCCGACCGCCTGAACGTCAATGATCACCTCATCGGCGGCCGGGGTGAGGTCGGGCAGGGTGCGCGCCGAAAGGACGGTCGCGCCGTGCTTGAGTTCAAAGCCAAAAGCTTGCATGAAGATCAGCCTCCCTTTTTCAGATGGCTTCAGTTTAGGGCCTGTTCCTGGCCGCGCCAAGCAATACGACTCGATAAAAAGCGCTGATTCGGTCAGATTAGCACACCTTGATTAGTTTGCTAGCGTGTGGCTAATGTCCATGAGTTCGGTTAGGCAGCGCCTTGCTTCGGACTGGTCCGCATATTCCACAGCCCAGACATAGGCGTCTTGAGCCAGGTACACGAGGTGGTAGAACTGTCGGCGGCGTATAGCTGCAGGGTCGGTGCTGAGTGGTTTACCGTATCCGGAGAAGAAACTAGTCCGCGCCAGCCAGTCTGAAGGAAAGTCAAACTCTGGATCGCCAAAGAGTGCGCGGTCGGCATCGATGACTGCCGCCAGTTGCTGATCGTCCTCTGACACCAAGATGTTTGGCTCCCATAAATCTGCATGGACCAGCGCCGGCTTGGTGATGTTCTTGAAGAGTGGGGTCGCCTCATCAAATCTGGCAAATAGCTGCTGCGCGTCTGATTGGTCCAGCAGCGCATGACCGACCAGGAGCTTCAACGCCGTGCGCATGGTCATCTGGATAAAGGTGTTCCATTCGGTGAAGCCGCGGCCAGCAGCAGTATCGCTGAGCCGCCCGAAGCAGGGTGCGGTGATGGCGTGCATTCGTTTCATGTAGGCCCCAAACTGTCGGTAAAGGGCATCCCTGGCATTGGGTGCGACGTCCGGTGAGTTCAATGGTTTGCCGGGGATGTATCTGGTGAGCAGGTAGCTACGGCGTATGCAGGAACTCTCATCTGCTTGCGCCACCACTTCCGGGCACGGCAAATGGACCTGCTGCAGTAGAGCGTAAGCGGCGACGGCGCCTGGCATCAGGTGCCGCTCGTAAGGAATCAGGAGGTCGCGGTTCACAGGCCCTGCGGTTAGCATATAGCGCTGACCGTCAGCCAACGTGAGCGTGTATGAGGTGTTGAACAAACCGCCACTGGCCAGGCGGCTTTGAAACTGTCCTGCGCGCGGAAAATGTTGGGTCACGACCGTGTTGAGCTAGGCATTGGTGAGTGGTTGAAACAGGCGAGAAGTCATGAGCGGACCTCCAGTTGATGGTGTGAGTGAACGGAGCCAGAGCCTCTATGCAGCATCTTCGTGACTGGTTCCGTAATTTGATCAGTTTGACTGGCCCCATCGTACCAAATTTTGGCCGCATTTAGCGGTGCGCCATAGAAAAAGCCGTGTCGCTTCTCACATCAGGAGAGAGCGACACGGTTTCAGATGTTTTTCAACCAGGGAACGAGATCATCGCGATCTTTGGTCAGGCGTTCTCTTTGGCTTTTGGCCGCCAGAAGCCGAGGATCAGGGACGCAATGGCGGTGCCGACCAATAGCGACACGATAAAGCCAAGTTTCTGGTTGGTCAGGGCCAACGCGACGATGCCGCCGTGGGGCGCCGGGACGTTGACGTGAAACAGCTGGGTCAGTCCGCCGGCAATGGCGGAGCCGATGACGCTGCTGCCGATGACGTGGACCGGGTCGGTTGCGGCAAACGGGATGGCGCCTTCAGTGATGAAGGTCAGGCCCAGCACGTAGTTCGACATGGCGGAGGAGTGCTCGGTATTGGTGAACTTGCTCGGGAAGAAGGTCGCGGCGATCGCAATGGCCAGCGGCGGGATCATCCCACCGATCATGACGGCGGCCATCCAGCGGCCGTCCTTGAAGCCGGAAGCCTGGTAAACGCCAATGGCAAAGGTGTAAGCGGCTTTGTTGAAGGGGCCGCCCATGTCGATGCTCATCATGGCGGCAAGAATGGTTCCGACGAGGATGGCATTGCCGGTACCCATGCCTTCAAGCCAGTTGATCAAGGCCCCGTTGAGGAAGGCGAAGATCGGGTTGACGACGAAGAACATAATCAGGCCGATCAGCGCCAGCCCAATGACCGGGTAGAACAGGATGGTCTTCAGGCCGTCCAGGGAGTGCGGCATGCCGGCAAAGAGCTTCTTCAGGCCGACAATCATCCAGCCGGCGATGAAGCCGGCTGCTAAACCGCCGATGAAGCCGGCCGCGTTCTGCGCGTGAACGACAGAAGCGGCGGCGATCGTGGCCATGTAACCACCGACAAACCCTGGCATCAACGCCGGGCGGTCACCGATCGACACCGCGATGTAGGCGGCCAGGACCGGGACCAGGAAGGAAAATGCGTAGTTGCCGAGGTTGTTGGTGAAGGTGAACCACTGGGACTTGGCACCGAACGCATTTTCAAAAATGAAGGACACGGCCATGATGATCCCGCCACCAACGACAAACGGCAGCATGTTGGAAACGCCATTCATGAGATCGGCGTAGATGCGGCTCCAGAGGGTCTTCTTTTCGTCGCCGTCATCGGCCGCAGCCGCTTCCGTGTGGCCGCCGGCTGCGTGGAAGACCGGCCCTTTTTCGTCCAGGGTGTCCTGAATCAGTTCATCGGGTTTCTTGATGCCGTCGATGACAGGGCGGTTGATCAGGTGCTTGCCGTCAAACCGCGGCATGTCGACTTTCTTGTCGGCGGCAATGATGACCCCGACCGCGGCGTCGATGTCGGCGGCGGTCAGCTTGTGCTTGACGCCTTCAGAGCCGTTGGTTTCGACCTTGATGTCGACGCCCATTTTTTCGGCCTGCTCCTTGAGGGCGGCTTCGGCCATGTACGTGTGGGCGATGCCGGTTGGGCAGGCGGTGACAGCCACGACAAACGGCTTTTTGCCGGCGGCCGGAGCGGCACTTGCGGCTGCCGCGGCAGCTTGGCGCTCGGCGTCCTGCTTGGCCGCCTTAGCCTCATCGGCCTTGTCTTTGGCGTCCTTGGCTTCCTGCGCGTCACCGAACAGTTGCAGGACCTCGTCCGGGGTCTGCGCCTTTTTCAAGGCCGCGACCAGGTCGGGGTTAATCAGCAGGGATGACAGGGCAGCCAGCGCCTGCAGGTGCGTGTTGTTGGCCCCTTCGGGAGCGGCGATCATGAAGAACAGGTGGACCGGCTGGCCGTCTAAGGCGTGGTACTCGATACCGGCCTCACTCTTGGCAAACAGGACAGTGGCGCGCTTGACGGCCTTATCCTTGGCGTGCGGCATTGCGATTCCGTCGCCGATGCCGGTGGTGGACTCGGCCTCGCGCTTAAGGATGTCTTCCTTATACAACTGGTCGTCATCGATAATGCCTTCCGCCTTGTACTTGGCGACCATTTCGTCGATCGCGCCGCGCTGATCGGTGGCCTTTAGGTCCATGATCATGACGTTTTTGAGTAATAAGTCACGAATATCCATGATTACACTTCCTCCATTGTGATAGTGCGATAAACTTCGTCGATCTTCGCGCGGTCGGCTAGGTCCTTAGAATAGGTGGTCGCGCTGCCGCACGCGATGCCGACCTTGAAGGCCTCAAGCGGGTCCTCAGTCTCAGCCAGCGTGCCGGTAAAGCCTGCCAGCATTGAGTCACCGGCGCCCACCGAGTTGACCACCTGGCCAGGCGCGGCACTGCCGTGGTAGGCCTTGTCGGCTTCCACTAGCAGCGCACCTTTGCCGGCCATGGAAACCAGCACGTGCTGCGCGCCCAGTTTTAAGAGCTTGCGGCCGGCTGCGACCACCTGGCTCAAGTCGGTGTATTCGGCATCGCCGAACAGCGCAGCCAGTTCGTGGTGATTTGGCTTGACCACCAGGGGATGTTCCTCCAGGGTGTCCAGCAGAGCTTGCCCCGTGGTGTCGATCACAAACTCGGCCTTCGCGCCGTGAATCAGTGGAATCAGGTCGCGATAGAAGCTTTCTGGCAAGCCGTTTGGCAAACTGCCGGCCATAACGACCACGTCGCCGGGCTGCAAGCGCTGCTGCAGGTTGGCCTTGAAGGCGGCGATTTCTTCCTCGCTGATGGTCGGGCCCGCTGCGTTCAGTTCGGTTTCACTTTCCGCGCGCAGCTTCACGTTGATGCGGGTCGGTTCTGTGACCTTCGTGAAGGCGCAGGGCAGGCCGAGCTGCTGCAGGCTTTCTTCAATGAAGCGGCCGGTGAAGCCGCCCATAAAGCCCAGCGCGGTACTGCCTTGGCCCAGCGCCTTGAGAATGCGCGAGACGTTGATGCCCTTGCCGCCGGGCAGGGTGAGCGCCGAATCGAGCCGGTTGACCAGTCCGAGCTGCAGATGCTCAAGCGTGACCACGTAGTCGATTGACGGGTTTAGGGTAACGGAATAAATCAATTGGTAACCTCCTTGATTGTGGGTTGATCTTCGTAGTACTGTGCGAGCTGACCAAGTGCCGTGGTGAGGATTGTCGCATCGGCTAAATCGCCGAACTTGGCGAAGCTGACCTGCCCGAACTTGCTGGGGTCGGCCAGCACCACGGTTTGGGTGGCGCGTTCAATGGCCACGCGCTTGATCGCCGCTTCCTCTTCATCAGGGGTGGTGAGCCCGTACTTCAGGTGGACGCCGTTGGTGCCCAGAAACGCCAGGTCGAAGTGGCAAGCCGCCATCGCGTGGGCGGTGGTGGCGCCGATCAGTGCCTTCGTTGCTGGCTTCACGGTGCCGGGCAGCATGCGCGTGGCGACCTGATAGTCGGCCAGCTGGCTGGCGTTGTCGACTCCAGTGGTGACCACCGTGATGTCCTTGCCGACCAACAGGGGAATCATTTGCCCCGTGCTGGTGCCGGCATCCAGAAAAATGGTGGCGTGGTTTGGAATCATGGCTGCGGCCGCCTTGGCGATCCGCTGCTTTTCGATCAGGTCCCGTGTGGCTTTTTCCCGGACGCTGGGTTCAACGGCCGCGTCGGCCAGGCGTTCCGCGCCCCCGTGAATGCGGCGCAGGGCGCCTTGCTCCTCCAGGTCCTGGAGGTCGCGGCGAATGGTTGACTCCGAAGCAGTCAGTGCCTGCATGAGGTCCTTGGCTTTGACCACGCCTTGCTGACGCAGGGCGGCTTTGATGTAGCGATGACGTTCTTCTGTAAGCACTTTCCTCACCTCTCGAAGTCATTATACGCTGGCAGCATTCAAAATCAATACATAACGTTCAAAAACCGTCATAAAGTTTGACTTAACCGTTCACAATACGTCATCTCAAAAATTGTTCCCACAAATTAGGCGTAATCACTTTCATTGGTGTAGGCCAATATGCTAACCTAGAGAAAGAAAAGGGGGATCATACTCATGGGAAAATTAGGCGTCTCCGTTTATCCGGAGCGTTCCACTTATGAAAAAGACGCAGCCTACCTGGATCTGGCTGCTAAGTACGGCTTCAAGCGCGTGTTCACCTCGCTGCTGGAAATCAAAGGCGATGCGGACACTGTCGTTGCCAGCTTTAAAAAGGTGATCGACCACGCCAACAGCCTGGGCATGGAGGTCATGGTCGACATGAACCCGGCGCTGTTCGAGCAGCTGGGTGTCACTTATGACAACCAGAAGTTCTTCAAGGACCTCGGCGCCTGGGGCGTGCGGCTGGACCTCGGCTTCACCGGGGCCGAAGAGGCGCGCATGACGCGCAACCCGTATGGCCTGAAGATTGAAGTCAACATGTCCTCGGGCACGCACTACATCGACAACATCATGTCGTACTCGCCGAACCGCGAGAACCTGCTGGGCTCGCACAACTTCTACCCGCACCAGTTCTCCGGCCTCGGTCAGGCCTTCTTCGATCAGGCCACCGCGATGTACACCAAGTACAACCTGAACACTGCCGCCTTCATTACCTCGCAGGCCGCGACCTTTGGCCCGTGGCCGACGCAGGACGGGCTGTGCACGCTGGAGGACCACCGGCACCTGCCGATCGAAACCCAGGTCAAGCATTACGTGCTGCTGGACACCATTAACGATGTCATCATCGGCAACGCCTATGCCAGCGAGGCGGAGCTCAAGGCCGCCCATGATGCCTGGTTTGCCGAGTACCCAGTCCTCAAGGTCGTGCCAGATGCCGATATTTCGGACTTGGAAGCCGAGCTGCTGTTCAAAAATGACCACAGTTACCGCGGCGACCGCTCCGAGTACCTGCTGCGGAGCACCCAGACCCGCGTGACGTATAAGGACCGCGACTTTCCGCCGCACCACACGGAACCGATCAAACGCGGTGACGTGCTGATCGACAATGAGAAATTCGGCCAGTACAAGGGCGAGACCCAAATTGCGTTGCGTGACATGCCAAACGACGGCCGCGTCAACGTGGTCGGCCACCTGGCCCCGGATGAGCTGTTCCTGCTCGGCTACCTCAAGCCTTGGAGCGGGTTCCGCATGGCGCGGGCCTAACTCAAACCAGATCCCGTCTTCCATTTGGCGGGATCTGTTTTAATATAGGGGAAAAGAGGTGAGCACGATGGCAGAGATTCGGCACGAGATCATTCAGCTGACGCCGCATTTTCCGTTTCGCGACTATGTCCGCACGTCAAGCACCATGCGCGACGTGGCGCCGCACTGGCATCAGGGGCTGGAGATCAACTGCCTGATCGCCGGTGGCAGCCTGACGGTCGTCCAAGACGGGGTGACGTCGGTGTTTCAGCCCGGCAGTCTGTGGGCCATCGATCCGCGCGTAGTGCACAGCTCAACGGCGGAGCAGCGCGACGACTGGTGCGAGTACGGGTTTCAAATCGATCCCAACTTTTTGACGCAGCTGCTGCCGGATTCGGTCAACTGGCACTTCACGCTGCACGGCCGGCCGGCAGGGGGAACCGCCGCCAAGGCCTACGACGCGCTGTGGTCTTCGATGATGGCCATGTACCGGGAGAAGGCAAGCGAAGGCGATGACGTGAGCCGGCTGCGCACCCTCAGCGCGTTTTACCGGGTCCTGGCGCTGCTTGCCGAGCACTTCAAGGCGCCGCTGCAGACGCCGGCGGTGCGGGTCAATCCGCCACTGGTGGACCGCGCGATGAGTCTCATCGATCAGGACTTTGCGGAGCCCCTGACTCCTTCGAGTTTGGCCAAGCAGCTGCACGTGTCAGCCACCACGCTCAACGCCCAGTTCCAGGCCAGCCTGAAGATGTCCGTGACGCGTTACCTGCGCCAGGTGCGGCTGATGAAGGCGCGCGAGCTGCTATTGACGTCCAATAAGCCGATCGATTATGTCGCCACGGCGGTCGGGTTTGCCAATCAGCGGGCCTTGGCGCGTAATTTTAAGGGCTGGAAGGGTATGACGCCCAGCGCTTACCGCAAGGCGTATAAACGATTCCATAAAAATGACCGGGTTTACTTTTGAAAATGTCCGTTCTTTTTTTATGACTGATGTTATCCTGTACTTGTCAGTCAAGACAGGTTGGCACTTCGGACGGGGTCAACCCAATCATTGCTACTATGTGAGAAATCGGCTTTCCCCTGAGCCGATTTCTTTTTGTGTCCAAGCGGACCTGACGCGGGACCGGTAATCTAGTATAATTGCCAGTGATATTGGTTTGCACCAACGGGCGAAAACCCGTATGCTTGACACTTAGACTTACTAATAAGGAGGAGCTCATGTTTGTCGATCAAGTGACAGTAGAAGTTGAGGCCGGCAAAGGCGGCGACGGGATGGTGGCATTTCGCCACGAAAAGTTCGTGCCCTTTGGTGGGCCGGCCGGCGGCGATGGCGGCCACGGCGGCAGCATTGTGCTCTACGTGGACCCAGGGTTGCGCACGCTGATGGATTTTCGCTACCAGCGGCATTTTCACGCGAAGGCCGGCGGCAACGGCCTGGGCAAGCAGATGTACGGGCGCAAGGCGGAGGACATTCGTCTGGCCGTTCCGGCGGGCACCACGGTTTACGATGCCGACACACACCAAGTGATCGGCGATTTGACGAAGCCGGGCCAGGAGCTGACTGTCGCGCGTGGCGGCCGCGGCGGCCGGGGCAACGTGCATTTTGTCTCGCCGAAAAACACGGCACCGGAAATTGCCGAAAATGGCGAGCCGGGCCAGCACCGCTTCGTCACTCTGGAACTCAAGGTGCTGGCGGATGTTGGGCTGGTGGGCTTTCCGTCCGTCGGTAAGTCGACCCTGCTGTCCGTGGTGACTTCGGCCAAGCCGAAGATCGCGGCTTACCAGTTCACGACGCTGACCCCGAACCTGGGGATGGTGCAGCTGGACGACGGGTCCGACTTTGTCATGGCGGATCTGCCGGGGCTGATCGAAGGGGCCTCGAACGGCGTGGGCCTGGGCTTTCAGTTCCTGCGCCACGTTGAGCGCACGCGGGTGATCCTGCACCTGGTCGAAATGGATCCAGAAAACGGCCGCGAGCCGCTGGATGATTACCACCAAATCAGAAAAGAGTTTGGTACTTACGACGATAATATTTTGAAGCGCCCACAGCTGGTCGTGGCGACCAAACTCGACATGCCAGGGGCCAAGGAACGGTTTGCCGACTTTAAGGCCGCGCTGATCAAGGAAGGGGTGCCGGCGGATCACATTTACGCGATCTCCAGCATCACCCACACCGGCGTCACCCAGCTGATGCAGGACACCGCCAAGGCGCTGAAGGCCGCACCGGTCTTTGAACCGAAGGCCACGGCGGAGCAGGCGCTGGCGCACGAAAAGCCGACCGAGGCTGAAGTGTCCGTCTCGCGCGATGATGACGGCACCTTCATTCTCAGCGGGACGAAGGTCGAGCGGCTGTTCAAAATGGCCAACCTCGAACACGACGACGGCGCGCTGCGCTTTGCGCGGCAGCTGCGCGGCATCGGGGTCGACGATGCACTGCGCGAAGCCGGGGCCAAAACCGGCGACACGGTCGCCATTGACGACTTTACGTTTGAATTTGTTGAATAATTAGGCAGGACAAGTAAGGCGGGATAGCATGGAGTCAGCCCAGCCAAAACGGCGTTACATCGGCGGCTTTGACGGGTTGCGGACCATTGGGGTGATCGGGGTCATTCTCTATCACCTGCGGCCCGACCTGTTTCAGGGCGGATATTTAGGGGTATTACTTTTCTTCGTGATCTCAGGATACCTGATCACGGATGGGTTTGTGCGGCAGTACGACCGCGAAGGCGGGAAGCTGAAGCTCGGCCAATTTTTCGGCAAACGGATCCGGCGGCTGTACCCGGCACTGGTGACCGTGCTGCTGGGGGCCAGTGCGTACATTGGGCTGTTTGCGCGCGACTTGTTGGTGAATCTGCACAAAATTGTCATCAGCAACTTGGCGCTGGTTTACAACTGGTGGCAGATCGCCAACGGGCAGTCGTACTTCGAGCGGTTCGCGCATAACGAGTCGCCGTTCGTTCACCTGTGGACACTGTCCATCGAGGGCCAGTACTACATCATCTGGCCGTTTATCTTTCTTTTGCTCATGAAGCTGCTAAAAACCAACGGCAAGCGGTTTGCGGCGACCATGGGCTTGGCGCTGGCCAGCGGGCTCTGGATGCTGGTGCTTTACCGCATGACCATGCTGGGCGGCGGCGATCCCAGCCGGCTGTATTACGGCACGGACACGCGCATTTTCGCCCTGCTGATGGGCAGCGCGTTGGCATTTGTCTGGCCGAGTCAAAAGCTTGCCCCCGATTTGCCGCTGCCCAGCCGCGTGCTGCTGGACGGGGTCGGCACCGTTGCGGCCGTGGCGATGGTCGCCAGTTTGTTGAACCTGTCCGACCAAAGCAGCGCCTTGTACGAAGGCGGCATGGTTGGTTTTTCCCTGCTAGCCATGGCACTGGTGGCCGTGATCGCCAGCCCCGCCACCTTGTGGGGCAAGCTGCTTTCCAACCCGGTCTTCCACTGGATCGGTACGCGCAGCTACGGGATTTACATCTACCAGTTCCCGGTCATGATCTTTTTTGAAAATGCGTTCCGGAACGTTGCCGATCACCCCGTGCTTTACCCGGTGATCGAGGTCGCCATTATTCTGGTGATCAGCGAGCTGTCGTACCGCTTCATCGAGCAGCCCGCCGCGCATGTCACCAAGCCACAGCTGCAGGCGTTCTGGCAGCGGCTGCGGCACGGCGGCACCGGGGGCCGCTTTTGCCCGGATTGGGGTGACGCTGGCTGCGATGATTGCAGTGCTTGGCGTCGCCGGGGTCGCCCAGGCGCCGTTTGCCAAGGAGGCGGAAAGCGCCGAGGAAGTGCACCTGAAAGCCAACCAGGAAACGGCGGCCCAGAAAAAGGCCGCGCTGGAAAAGACCAAGAAGGCGCTGCGGGCCCAGAAAAAGGCCCAGTCCTCGAGCAAATCGAGCAGTCAAAGCAGCAGTGCCGCTTCGGCCTCTGCCAGCAGCAAGTACGCGCATCCGGTCAACCAGGACTTTGAGGCGTACGGCATCTCGCAGGGTGAGCTGCAGCAGGCGCAGACGACGCTGGTTTCGGCCATTGGGGATTCGGTCCTGCTGGACGCCAAGCCGACCTTGCAGCAGCTGATGCCCAAGGCCTTCATCGACGGCAAAGTCGCGCGGCAAATGGGCGACTCGGTCGCGTTGGTCAAGTCCTACGCGGACCAAGGGGCGCTTGCGGACAACGTCGTGATCGAGCTGGGCACCAACGGGCCGTTTACCACGGCGCAAATGGACGCGATGATGCAGGCCATCGGGCCGAACCGGCACGTCTTCTGGGTCAACGCCCAGGTGCCGACGCGGCCGTGGCAGAACTCGGTCAACCAGATGCTGCAGGCCGGCACTAAGCGGTTCCGCAACTTGACCGTCATCGACTGGCACGGGTATGCCAACGGGCACCCCGACTGGTTCTACGACGATCAGGTGCACCCGAACCCGACCGGCAACAAGTATTACGCGGCGTACATCACGAAAAACGTCGTCGCACACGCAAAGCAATGATGGGGTCGAGCGCTGCTTGGCCCTGTTTTTGCGGCGTCGGCGGTTGTGATAAAATAAGGCGAACGTGACCTATAGTTAGGATGAAAAATCAATGGAACTCTTATTTCTTGGCACCGGCGCCGGCTCGCCTTCTAAGGCGCGTAACGTCTCCAGCACAGCGTTGAAGCTGCTGGATGAGCGCAACGAGGTCTGGCTGTTTGACTGCGGCGAAGGCACCCAGCACCAGATCCTGCAAACCAGTATTCGCCCGCGCAAGGTGGCTAAAATCTTCATCACCCACCTGCACGGCGATCACATTTACGGCCTGCCTGGTTTTTTGACCAGCCGCGCCAACCAAGGCGGCGAGACCCCGCTGACCATTTACGGGCCGGAGGGCATTGAGCGCTTTGTGAAAACCAGCCTGGCCGTGACCGGCACCCACCTGCCGTACAAGTTGAACTTTGTGCTGTTGAAAACGCCTGGCGTGATCCTCGACGACGCGACCTTCCGCGTGACCTTTGCGCCGCTGAACCACCGCATCGCGTGCTTCGGCTTCCGCGTGGAGGAGAAGCCGCACGAAGGCGAGTTGATGATCGCCAAGGTCCAGCAGGCCAAGATCCCAGCTGGACCGGTGTACGCCAAGCTTAAGGCCGGCGAAACCGTCACCCTGCCAGACGGCCGCACGTTTGACGGCCACGATTTCATCGGCGACGCGCAGCCCGGCCGGACGGTGGCCATTTTTGGCGACACCCGGCAGGCGGACAGCGAGCTGGGCCTGGCCAAGGACGCCGACGCCATTGTGCACGAGGCGACGTTTGGACCCGATGAGGCCAAGCTGGCGCACCAGTACTACCATTCCACCAACCTGCAGGCGGCCAAGCTGGCCGTTGACGCGCACGCTAAGCGCCTGCTGTTGACACACATCTCGGCGCGGTACGTGGGCAAGGGAGCATCGCTGCTGCAAAAAAGTGCGCAGCGGATCTTCCCCAACACCCAGGTGGTGCGTGATTTTGAAGACGTGGTGATCCCATTCACCAAAGGAGGCAATCATGAGTAGACTTGATGGCGAAACGGTCGTGGTGACCGGCGGCTCCAGCGGCTTGGGCCGAGCAGTGGGCTTGGAGGCGGCCAAGCAAGGCGCGACCGTTGTGTTCCTGGCGCGCCGCAAGGACCGGCTGATTGAAGCCCAGGCCGAAGCCACCGCCCTGTCCGGCCAGCCGGCCTACGCGTTTGTGTGCGACGTCGCCGACCCGGTGGCGATCGAGGCCGTGGTGGCCCGCATCAGCCGCGACGTCGGCCCGGTCGACGTGCTGGTCAACGCGGCAGGCTTTGGCAATTTTGAAAACGCGGTCGACACCCCGATGGCTTTGGTCGAGAAAATGTTTCGGACCAATGTGCTCGGCTTGATGTACATGACGCAGCTGATCGGCCGCCAGATGATCGACGCGCGCCGCGGCCACATCATCAACATCGCCTCCATGGCCGGCAAAATGGCCACGCCAAAATCCGCAGTCTACTCCGCCACCAAGTACGCGGTGGTCGGCTTTTCCAACGGGCTGCGGCTGGAGCTCAAGCCGTTTGGGGTGCGGGTCACCACGGTCAATCCAGGGCCCATCAACACGGACTTCTTCACTGTGGCCCACGCCAATGACTACCTGGCGCGCGTGAACTTCATCGTGCTGGATCCGGATAAGCTGGCGGCGCGCATTGTGCGCAGCTTCCACCGGCCCGTGCGGGAGATCAACGCGCCGGCAGTCATGACGGCGGCTGCCAAGTTCTATGACCTGTTCCCGCACGTCGGTGACTTTTTGGCCGGCGGGTTGTTCAATCAGAAGTAGCGGAGGCTGCTATGAAAAATCAGCAACGCTTGATCGTCGGCCTGGTGCTGACGTTGGTTTTGATCGTGTTTGCCTTGCTTAACGGGCAAGGGGTGGCCGTCAATTTCTTCGGCGCTCAGTTCACCTGGCCGCTGATTGTCGTGATCGTCGTGTCAGTGCTGATCGGCGCCTTGATCACCGCGCTGGTTTCGACCGCCAGCATGAGCCAGAATAAAAAAGCCTTGAAGGCGGCCCAAAAAGCGGCCGAGGACGCGCAGGCGGACGCCGCCAAGAACCTGCAGGACGCCACTGCCAAGCTGGAAGGGCAGGTCGCGGACCTGCAAAAGCAGCTGGCGGAAGCCCAAGGGCAATCTAAGGGCGACGAGCAGAAGTAAAGTCAAAAAAAGAGGTTGCGCGAAGCAAATGATTTCGCGCAACCTCTTTTTTTAGTTTTGGGCCGGTTTGAAGGCCATGGTTGCCTGGACGGCCTGGCGCCAGCCGGCGTACAGCTGGTCGGCGCGCGCCGGCGCCATCTGCGGGGTGAATCTCGTCCCAATTTTGGCGATGTGCTGAAGGGCATCCGTATCGGGCCAGAACCCGACGGCCAAACCGGCGAGAAAGGCCGCGCCGAGACCGGTGGTTTCAAGGTTGGCCGCGCGCTCCAGCGGCGTTTGCAGCAGATCCGCCTGGAACTGCATCAGGTAGTCGTTGTTGGCTGCGCCGCCGTCGACCCGCAGCGTTTTCAGCGTGATGCCGGTGTCCTGCGCCATGGTTTCAACCACGTCGCGGGTCTGGTAGGCGAGCGACTGCAGGGTCGCCTTGATGAAGTCGTTGCGGGTGGTCCCGCGCGTCAGCCCGAACACGGCCCCCCGGGCGTCCGGGTCCCAGTAGGGGGCGCCGAGGCCGGTGAAGGCCGGCACCACGTAGACCTCGCTTTGGCTGGTGGAGGCGCGGGCGGCGGTTTCGGATTCCGGCGCCGTGCGCACCAAGCCCATCGCGTCGCGCAGCCACTGGATCGCGCTGCCGGCGACAAACACCGAGCCTTCAAGCGCGTAGGTGACCGAACCGTTCAGCCCGTAGCCGATGGTCGTCAGCAGGTTATGGGCGGACATTTTCGGCGTCTTACCGGTGTTCATCACAATGAAGGAGCCGGTGCCGTAGGTGTTTTTGACCATGCCTGGGCGCAGCGCCAGCTGACCGAACAGCGCGGCCTGCTGGTCGCCGGCCATGCCGGCGATCGGGACCCGACTGCCGTAAAAGTGAAACGGCGCGGTTTCGCCGTAAACTTCGGAATTGCTGCGGACCTCGGGCAACAACGCTTTGGGGATGTGCAGCAGGTTCAGGATCTCGTCGTCCCACTGCAGTTGGTGGATGTTGAACATCATCGTGCGGCTGGCGTTGGTGTAGTCGGTGACGTGGATCGCGCCGCCGGACAGCTTCCAGGCCAGCCAGGTGTCGATGGTGCCAAACAGCAGCTCACCGCGCTCGGCGCGAGCCTGGGCGCCAGGCACCGCGTCCAGCAGCCAGCGGACCTTGGTCGCGGAAAAGTAGGGGTCGATCAGCAGCCCGGTTTTCTCGTGAATGGTGTCCCCATAGCCCCCTTGCCGCAGTTTTTCTGCCAGCGCCGTGGTTTGCCGCGACTGCCAGACAATGGCGTTGTGGATCGGCAGCCCGGTTTGCTTGTCCCAGATCACGCTGGTTTCGCGCTGGTTGGTGATACCGATGCCGGCGATCTGCCGCGGCTGGATGCCGCTTTTGGAAAAGGCGTCGGCGATCGTGGTCAGCACTGCGTTCCAGATCTCGTTGGCGTTGTGCTCGACCCAGCCGGGCTTGGGGAAGTACTGCGGAAACTCCTGTTGCGCATCGGCGATGATCTGCCCTGCGTGATCAATGATGAGGGCGCGGGTCGAGGTCGTGCCTTCGTCCAGCGCCATGATGTACTGTTTGTCCATGTCTGCCATGCTCCTTGTCAGTCTGATAGAATAAGTGTAAGCGCTTCGGCCGGGATTGAAAAGGCCGGCCTCGGCCCTAAGCCCGATTTTGGGCTTGGAAGCGATTTATTTTTAATTTGACCTGTTTTGACCAATGGCAATTTGTTAAACTATAGGCGTAGTGATAATCATCACGAACACACGCCGTCTGGTTAAGCCGGACCGGCGAAGGAGGGGATTTTTTTGAATCCTGATAGTTTTACGCAAGCAGTCACGGAAGCCGTTGCCGCCGCGCAGCAAATCGCGCAGGTGCGGCACCATCAAGAAATCGATATTCCCGAGGTCATTAAAAGCATGGTCCAAAAGGGCGACCTCGGCGCCCAGCTGTTTCAAGATGCCGGCATTAATCTAAACGGCCTGAACGCCGCCATTGATCAGGCCATCGACCAGGAGTCTGTGGTCGAAGGGGCCAGCAGCTACGGCCAGAACATGAGTCAGAACCTGTACCAGCTGTTCCAGGACGCGGATAAGGTCAAGACTTCCTTAGGCGACGAGTTCATCGCCACCGAGGACGTCCTGCTGGCCCTGTTCGATCAGCCGTACAACGTCATCACCAAGTACCTGACGGACAACGGCCTGACGGAAAAGAAGTTCCGCAAGGTCGTCGACAAGGCCCGCGGCGGGCAGAAGGTCACCTCGAAGACGGCCGAAAACACCTACAAGGCGCTGGAAAAGTACGGCACCGACCTGGTCAAAGAGGCGCGCTCCGGCAAGATGGACCCAATCATCGGCCGCGATGAAGAGATCCGCAACGTGATCCGCATCCTGTCGCGCAAGACTAAGAACAACCCGGTCCTGATCGGCGAACCCGGCGTCGGCAAAACGGCGATCGTCGAGGGCTTGGCCCAGCGCATCGTGCGCAACGACGTGCCAGATAACCTGAAGAACAAGACCATCATTTCGCTGGACATGGGCAGCCTGCTGGCCGGGGCCAAGTACCGCGGCGACTTTGAGGAACGCCTGAAGTCCGTTTTGAACGAGGTCAAGAAGAGCGAAGGCCAGATTCTGCTGTTCATCGACGAGATCCACACCATCGTCGGCGCCGGCAAGACGGAAGGTTCGATGGACGCCGGCAACCTGCTCAAGCCGATGCTGGCCCGCGGCGAGCTGCACCTGATCGGCGCGACCACGTTGGACGAGTACCGCGAGAACATTGAAAAGGACAAGGCCCTGGAGCGGCGGTTCCAGCGCGTGCTGATCCAAGAGCCCTCAGTTGAGGACACCATTTCCATTCTGCGCGGGCTGAAGGAGCGTTTCGAGATTTTCCACGGTGTGCGCATTCACGACTCCGCTTTGGTGGCCGCGGCGACGCTGTCGAACCGTTACATCACCGACCGCTACCTGCCTGACAAGGCCATCGACCTGATCGACGAGGCTAGTGCCGAGATCAACGTCGAAATGAATTCGCGGCCGACCTCGCTGGACGTGGCTGAACGCAAGCAAATGCAGCTGGAGATTGAGGAGCAGGCCCTGAAGAAGGAAACCGATCCCGCCAGCGAAAAGCGCCTGAAGCAGGCCGAACAGGAACTGGCCAACACCAAGGAGCAAACCGCCAAGCTTAAGGCGCAGTGGGACGCCGAGAAGAAGGACATCAACCAGCTGAACGAGAAGAAGGAAGCCATCGATAAGGCCAAGCACGAGCTGGAAGACGCGCAAAGCCGCTACGACTTGGAAACCGCCGCACGCTTGCAGCACGGCACCATCCCGCAGCTGGAGAAGGAACTGAAGGACCTTGAAGCCACTGACCGGCCGGATTCTTGGCTGGTTGAAGAATCCGTCACCGAAAAAGAAATCGCCGCGGTGATTTCGCGGCAAACCGGGATCCCCGTGGCCAAGCTGGTCGAAGGCGACCGGCAGAAGCTGTTGCACCTGCCTGAGAACCTGCACAAGCGGGTGATCGGCCAAGACGAGGCGGTCGACGCCGTGTCCGATGCCGTGCTGCGGTCACGCGCCGGCCTGCAGGACCCGTCGCGGCCGCTGGGCAGCTTCCTGTTCCTGGGCCCCACCGGGGTCGGGAAGACCGAGTTGGCCAAGTCGCTGGCGGACAACCTGTTTGATTCTGAAAAGCATATGGTCCGCATCGACATGTCCGAGTACATGGACAAGATTTCCGTGTCGCGGCTGGTCGGCGCGGCGCCGGGCTACGTCGGCTACGAGGAAGGCGGCCAGCTGACCGAGGCGGTGCGGCGCAATCCGTACACCATCGTGCTGCTGGATGAAATCGAAAAGGCCCACCCAGACGTGTTCAACATTTTGCTGCAGGTGCTGGACGATGGGCGTCTGACTGACAGCCAGGGCCGCACCGTCGACTTCAAGAACACCATCATCATCATGACGTCCAACCTGGGCTCCGAAGCGCTGCTGGACGGCGTGGAGGATGACGGCAAGATCACGCAAGACGCGAAGGATCAGGTCATGGCGCAGGTCCGCAGCCACTTCAAGCCGGAGTTCTTGAACCGAATCGACGACATTATCATGTTCAACCCGCTGCGGCTGGCAGACGTGGAAAAAATCGCGGTCAAAGATCTGAAGCAGCTCGGCGGTCGTCTGGCGGACCAGAACATTACGCTCGACGTAACGCCGGCCGCGCAGGAGTGGCTGGCCAACAAGGGTTACGAGCCGGCTTACGGCGCACGGCCGCTGCAGCGCCTGATCACCACGGCGGTCGAGACACCGCTGGCCAAGCAGCTGATCGCCGGTGACATCGTGCCGGAATCCACGGTGACGATCGGCGTGAAGGACGGGGCGCTCGACTTTACCAGCAAGGAAAACACGCCGGCCCCGGCGGAAGCGTAAATTTTACCTGTAAAGGTCTTGCCTTGACGCGTATATTTTAGTATGATTAGTCATGCTGTGATAGCAACAGGCTATCAATGCCGCTTGGCCTTGCAATTTTGGCCGGGTCCGGTATAGTAGTAAAGAAATCTAAAACAAAAGGGGTTTTCCGCTCATGGCAGTTCCAGCACGCAGGACTTCAAAAACCAAAAAGCGTATGCGCCGCGGTCACATTAAGTTGAATGTGCCGAACTTGCAGTTCGACGCAGCGACCGGCGAATACCGTGTCTCTCATCACGTTTCACCTAAGGGCTTCTACAAGGGCGCTCAGGTGCTCAAAAAGGATACCAACGCTAAGGCGTAATGGACCTTTTGCCGCAGACCAAATTGGTTTGCGGCTTTTTTTGTAAGGTGCATAGGCTTGGCGCATTTAGCCCGACAGCTAGCCCGACCACGTCATTGTCGGCGTACTAGGCCGACGAGGGCGTGGGCGTAGCTAGATGCTCGGGCGTTGCCAAGTCGTAGCCCGATTATAAGGTGCCAAGGCCCGCCGGTTTATGTGGACTCTTTTCACGGCTCCATACCTTTATCTGGTTTCCAGTACCAGCTCTCGTGTTATACTGAAAATAGGAAATGAAGGAGGAACACAATGGCTGAAGATGAAGAGTATTTTGCGTACCTGAAGTCGCTGCAGCAGGTTCAGCTGCCGCGCTGGGCCGACCTGCCGCAGTTCGATCTGTACATGGACCAAGTCGTGCAGTACGTCAACGAGCTGCTGGCGCCGCTGGACCTGGGCGAGTTGACCGCGACCATGGTCAACAACTACGTCAAAAAAGGCGTGATCACGCCGCCGACCAAGAAAAAGTACAGCCGGGGGCAGGTCGCCAACATTTTGATCATCGCCATCCTGAAGTCTGTCTTCTCGCTGGATGAAATTGCGGCGGGCATCGACTACCAGCTGCAAGGTCGCGAGAAGCAGCAGGCGTTTGACGCCTTTATCCTGAACTTTGCCGGCGCTTTGCAGCAGGCCAACACCAACTTTGCTGGCGGCGTCCTGATCAACAAGGTGACCAAGGAAGACACGATCAAGGTCCAAAGTGCCATGGTGTCTCTGGCCATCAATGCGGTGCTGCAAAAAATGCTGGTCTCTGCCATGGTGACCATGGTGATGCCCAAGCCGACCGGCAAGAAGGAGAAATAACCCGTGAAGTTAACCATTCTTTCCACCAGTGACACGCACGGTTACATTGTCCCGACCAATTACGTGCGCCGCGATCAGGACCTGCCGTTTTCACTGAGCAAGGCCAAGACAGTGATCGATCAGCTGCGAAAGGCCGCGACTGGGCCAGTGCTCACCATCGAAAACGGCGATTACCTGCAGGGTTCGCCGCTGGCTTATTACGCCGCCAGCATCAAGCAGGACCCGCAGCTGGAGACCGCGGCTTACAACCGGGTGGGCTACGATCTTGGCATCGTGGGCAACCACGAGTTCAATTATGGGCGCGAGTACCTGAGCCAGGCCATCGCCACGCTGAACTATCCGGTGCTGTGCGCCAATATTTTGGACCACGGCCAGCCCGCGTTCGGTCAGCCTTACCAGATTTTTGAAAAAAGTGGGGTGAAGGTCGCCGTGCTCGGCTTGACCACCAGCTACATTCCGCACTGGGAAGGGCAGCACCACATTCACGACTTGACGTTTGAAAGTCCTGTTGCGGTGGCGACTCACTGGCTGCCGCGGTTGCACGAGCTGGCGGACGTGGTCGTCATTGCTTACCACGGCGGCTTCGAGCGGGACCTTGAAACCGGTGAACCGACCGAGGCGCTGACCGGCGAAAATGTTGGCTACCAGCTGAGCCAGTTGCCAGGGGTCGACGCCTTGGTCACCGGCCACCAGCACCGCGAGCTTGCGGGCCTTGTCAACGGCGTGCCAACGACCCAGCCAGGTTACCGCGGTGCGAACGTCGGGGTCATCACCCTGAACTTGACGCCCACTGCGACGGGCTGGCAAGTGGCAGACGCCAGCGCCAGGTTGGTGCCGACCGGGGAGGCCAAAGCAGATGGTCACGTGCTGACCGCCGTTGCCGCGACGCAAAATGCGACTGAGGACTGGCTGGACTCGCCGCTCGGCCGCGTGCAAGGCGACATGACCATCCATGACCCACAGGCGGCACGCCTGGTTGAGACGCCGTACATCGAGTTCATTAACAAGGTGCAAATGGCGGCGACTGACACTGACATTGCCGGCACGGCCTTGTTCAACAATGAAGGCACCGGTTTTGGCGCGACCATCACCATGCGCGATGTGGTGACCAACTACATTTACCCCAACACGCTGGCGGTGCTGCGCCTGTCCGGGGCTGACATCAAGGCGGCGCTGGAGCAGTGTGCCGAGTTCTTCACGCTGCAAAACGGCCAGCTGGTGGTGACCGCACGCTTTGCCAAGCCGAAGCCGCAGTACTACAATTACGACATGTACCAAGGCTTGGACTACACGTTCGATATCACCAAACCGGTGGGCCAGCGCGTCATACAGCTGGCATACCACGGGCGCCCAGTGGCCGCCGACCAATTTTACGAGGTAACGACCAATTCCTACCGCGCGGCCGGTGGGGGCAACTTTGCCATGTTTGACCCGAGTAAGATCGTGCGCGAGAACCAGAAGGATATGACCGAGCTGATTGCCGACTACCTCCAGGCCCACCCGGTCGTCCAGGCGACTGCCGACCACAACTTCACGGTCCTGCCTAAAATGTGACACCTAGTCACATTTTCATTGCGTTTTTGGTGGGAACGCGGTAATGTGGGGCACAGACTGAAACAAGGGAAGGTTTATACATGAAAAAAACAGGATTGCTCTTCGTTGGCCTCGCCGCGGTGCTCACACTCGCCGGTTGTGGCACGAAGCTGAGCACCAGCAAGACCACATACAGTAATTCGGGGATGGTGGCCATCATCAAGGGCGATGCCTCTGGCAAGTCGGTCAGCTACAAGGCCGACACTGAGTCCGGCAAGACCTCTGTCAATGACGGCAAGTTCACCTTCACCGTACCGATGAGCACCAGCAAGCAGAATGTGACAATCAAGGACGGCGATGCCAGCACCAAAGTCACCGTGAAGGCCGCCCAGTCGCTGGGCGCGTATAAGACGGTTGCGACTAAGTACAATCAGGCCATCATTGCCACGGCGCTGCCGGCAAACATTCAAAAGCAGCTCCAGGCGGCTGCCACCAAGAAGCAGCCGACAAAGGAAGAAGTCGCCAAGATGCCGATCGCGCAGCAGCAGCAACTGGTTGCGGAGCAAAAGGCCCTGCAGTCAGCCATGAAGACGGCGACTGATAAGACGAAGGACCAGCAGCTGCCAACCAGTGTCTCCGGGCTGAAAGAAGTCTTGGATGTCGCCGGTGGGAAGCTGCGCGTGAATGTGCAGGACGGTCAGCTGATCTCAGCGACGCAGATCGCCCCGATCAAGGCCATGAAGGATAAGAAGAAGCAAGCGGCGTTTGGCCAGATGTTCGGACTGCTCGCCAACTCGGTCGGTGCCGATGCCAAAAAAGTCGGGGCCGATTTCCAAAAAGCGTTGAAGGATCAGGATGGTTCCAACACGACCATCAAGACCATCAAGAGTAACGGCGTGAAATTCAACGTCGGCGCCTCGGCGTCTGATATCTTTATCTACGTCACCAAGTGATCACAAGGTGACCAACCAGGGGTGCAGCGACATGCTGCACCCCTTTGCTATGGGCACGAAAAAACCCCACCGCAAGCGGCAGGGCAGTTTCAAAAATTAGTTGGTTTTCTTTTCATCAGTCGTCGGATCGAATGCTTTCATGATCGGCGGAAGGACGAAGAGGATGATCGTAAAGATCACAGAGACGATAGCTGAAAGCTTGGGATCATAAGTGCCGCCGGTCAGCGCGCTGGCCAGAAAGCCAACGACTTGACCGAGGATGACGCCCCAGACTAGAGTTGCGATATAGCGCATGGTATCCCTCTTTTCTGAAACTCATCTTATCACGCCGGAGGCAAAATGCAACCGGGAACTGGCTAGCGGTTCGGGTATAATGAGAAGCGAGGTGAAACAATGTTTACCCATATTCAAGTCAAAAGCGCGTATTCACTGCTCCAAAGCCCGCTGACCTTGGACCAGATCATCGGTGCCGCTAAGGAACGCGGCTTTTCTGCCATCGGGCTTAGCGATGTCAACGTGGTCTACGGCATCGTGGACTTTTATTCGCAAGCGCTCAAGGCGGGGATCAAGCCGCTTTTGGGGATGACCGTGCAGCTGCCAGACTGCGAGTTTTTAGTCGTCGCCGAAACCACGGCCGGCTACCACCAGCTGCTGCGGCTGTCCAGCGCGATCATGATGCCGCAAACGCCGCCGACGCTTGCCGATTTGCCCAACCTGGCGGGTCTCGCGGTGATCGTGCCAGGGGCCTATTTGCTGAGCCCGGCGTTTAAAGACCGCAAGCAAAAGGCGGAAGACTACTTTCAGACGCTGAAGGCCAAGCAGCCGGCCAGCCTTTATCTGGGCGTGACCGTGCAAGAGCTGACGACCACGTTGCCGCAGTTCGCGGGCCAAAACGCGCTGCCGCTGCTAGCGCTCAGCCGCGTCAGCTACCTGAACCCCACCGATGCGTTCACCCAAAAGGTGATGGGGGCGATCAAGGACGGCGCCCAGCTGAATTTCCGCGACCCGACGCTGATGGACGCAGGGCCGGACTGGCTGACCAAGGCCGATGACGCGGCCGCGCCGTTCCAGCAGGCGAGCCAGCAGCAAGCGCTGGACAACCTTCAGGCCCTGGTCGACCGCTGCGATGTCACCATTGAGTTCAAACAGCCGCAGCTGCCGCATTTTCCAACGCCCAACGACGTCCCAGCCAAGGACTACCTCCACGAGCTGGCGACCAAGGGCCTGGCCAAGCGGTTCAACGGTCAGCCGGTGCCGGAGGCTTACCAGGACCGTCTGACCTACGAGCTGAAGGTCATCAATGAAATGGGCTTTGCCGACTACTTCCTTGTGGTCTGGGACGTCATGAACCACGCCCATGAGGTGGGCATCATGATGGGCCCCGGGCGTGGTTCTGCCGCCGGGTCGCTGGTGGCCTACGCCTTGGCGATCACCGAAGTCGACCCCCTGAAGTACAACCTGCTCTTTGAACGGTTCCTGAATCCGGCGCGCCAGCAGATGCCGGATATTGACATCGACATTCCCGACGACCGGCGCCAGGAGCTGATCGCCTACGTCCACGAGTTTTACGGCCAGGCCCACATGGCCCAGATTATCACGTTTGGCACTTTTGGCGCCAAGCAGGCCCTGCGCGACGTGGCGCGGGTGTTTGGGCTGAGCCAGTTCGACAGTGACAAGTGGAGCAAGGCCATTCCGGCCATGTTTAAAATTGACCTGACGACGGCCTACAAGGATTCGCTGCCGCTGCGCAACCTGATTTCCGACTCGGACCAAAACCGCGCGCTGTACCAAACGGCGCTCGCGCTGGAAGGGCTGCCGCGGCATTACTCGACTCATGCCGCCGGGATCGTGCTGGCGCAGGAGCCGCTGACTGACACGGTCGCGGTGCAGGACGGCGGCGACGGCATCGCGCAAACCCAGGTCACCATGACCAACGTCGAACGGCTCGGCTTACTTAAAATCGACTTTCTGGGTCTGCGCAACCTCAGCATCCTGGCGCGCGCGACCCAGTCCATCACGTACCAGACGAAAAAGCCGTTTGATCCCAAGCAGATTCCGCTGGATGATGCCGAGACCCTCAAGCTGTTTGCGCGCGGTGACACCAATGGCGTGTTTCAGTTTGAATCAGCCGGCATTCGCTCGGTGCTGCGGCGGCTGCAGCCCACGGCGTTCGAGGACGTCGTGGCGACCAACGCCTTGTACCGGCCGGGGCCAATGGAGCAGATCGACACCTTCATCAAGCGCAAGCACGGCGAGGAGCCAATCACGTATCCGGCGGCGGCGCTCAAGCCAATCCTGGAGCCGACGTACGGCGTGTTAGTCTACCAGGAGCAGGTCATGCAGGTCGCCAGCACAATGGGCGGCTTCAGCCTGGGCGAAGCGGATCTGTTGCGGCGCGCGATGAGTAAGAAAAAGGCCGCGGTGCTGGCGGCCGAGCAAACCAAGTTCATTGAAGGCGCCAAGGCCAAGGGCTTCGATCAGCAAACCGCCGAAACCGTGTACGACTACATCGATCATTTTGCCAACTACGGGTTCAACCGCAGCCATGCGGTCGCGTACTCGATGATCGCGTTTTGGCTGGCTTACATCAAGGTGCATTACCCGACCGCGTTTTTTGCGGCGCTGATGAACGGCAGCCTGAACAACGCCACCAAGTTGCGGCAGTATGTCCAGGAGCTGAAAAGTCGTAAAATCAAGGTGCTTGGGCCGGACATTAACCGGTCAAAGCTGGTGTTCCGGATCGAAGGGGCCGCGCTGAGGTTCGGCCTGCTGTCGATCAAAGGGATGCGCCGCGACTTTGCCGATGCGCTGCTGACGGCGCGGCAAAGCGGCCCCTTCAAGTCGGTGCAGGACGTCTTGCAGCGCATCGACGTCAAGTGGCTGAAACCTGAGAACTTCACCGCGATGATCCAAGCCGGCGCGTTCGACCAGTTCGACGATAACCGGGCGCAGGTCCAGGCCAACCTGGCCGAGCTGATCGAAACGGTCAAGCTGGCCGGCAATGACGTAACCTTGTTTGAGGCGTTTCAGCCGAAAACCATCACGGTGCCGCGCTTGAGCGCCACCGAGCAGCTCGACCAGGAGGCCGCGGTGCTCGGTGTCTACTTATCCGGGCACCCAGTGGACCGTTATGTTGAGGCGCTCAGTCCGTTTATGCCGCTGGTGTCCACGGTTGAGCTGGAAGGGCACACGCAGGTCACGGTGGTGCTGGTGATCCGTCGCATCAAGCGCATCCGGACCAAAAAGGGGCAGGAAATGGCGTTTTTGGACGGTCAGGACGGCGCCGGTCAGCTGAGTGTGACGGTGTTTCCAAGCCTGTATCCGGCGATTGCCGAGTACCAGGAGAATCAGGTGATTGTGGTGCAGGGCAAGGTCGAGGAGCGCGATGGGCTGCAGCTGATCGCCAACCGCATTGAGCTCGGGGATGAGGCGCTGGCGAACCTGCCGCAGGCCAAGCTGTTCATCCGCCTGGCGGACCCGGACAACAAGGCTGGGCAGAGACAGTTGATGCAAGCGCTGGCCCAGCATCACGGTGGCACCCCGGTCATCTTGGTGAACGGCAAGACCCGTGAAAGCATCATTTTGAATCGGCGCTACTGGGTCGATGACAGCGATGAAACCGTCACCATTATTGCCGGCTTAGTGGGCGGAAAAAACGTTGTGCGCCAACGGCTGAACGGCGCTGATGAAAAATGAGAAAATTCTGCGGCTTCAGGCGACAACTTTTCTGAAAAGTGATATGCTTAACGAGTGTTAGGGGCGTGCCCCGAAAGAAAAATCATGAGGTGAAATGATGAAACGCATTGGGATTATGACCAGCGGTGGCGACGCCCCTGGCATGAATGCTGCTGTTCGTGCGGTTTCCCGCAAAGCCTTGACCGAAGGCCTTGAAGTCTTCGGCATTAATTATGGCTTCGCGGGCTTGGTTGCCGGCGATATTTTCCAAATTGACGCGGCTGCTGTCAACGATGTGATCAAGCGCGGCGGGACCATGCTTTACTCCGCTCGCTACCCTGAGTTTGAAAAGGAAGAAGTTCAACTCAAGGGCATCGCGCAACTGAATAAGTTTGGGATCGACGCGCTGGTCGTCATCGGCGGCGACGGGTCTTACCACGGCGCCTTGAAGCTGACGCAGCACGGTTACAACGCGATCGGCCTGCCAGGCACGATCGATAACGACATTCCGTACACCGACTTCACGATCGGCTTTGACACCGCGGTCAACACCGCGCTGGATGCCATCGACAAGCTGACTGACACGGCGGCTAGCCATGAGCGTACGTTCGTGGTTGAGGTCATGGGCCGCAACTGTGGTGACATTGCGATGTGGTCCGCCGTTGCCGGCGGCGCCGCAGACGTGATCATTCCGGAGCACGACTACGACATCGAAAAGGTCGCTGCCAAGCTTAAGTCTGCCCGTCAGCGCGGCCAGAAGCACGCAATCATTGTGCTGGCCGAAGGCGTGATGCACGCCGACGAATTTGCTGACAAGCTCAGCAAGTACGGCGACTTCCAGCTGCGCGCAACCACGCTGGGTCACGTTCAGCGCGGCGGCAACCCGACAGCGAAGGACCGCGTTTTGGCCTCGCAAATGGGCGCATACGCCGTTGAGCTGTTGATGCAGGGTAAAGGCGGTCTGGCTGTTGGAATTCAGAACAACAAGCTGGTCAGCCACGCCATGACCGATCTGTTCAACTCCAAGCACGAAAGTCACTTGGAGCTGCACCAGTTGGTCGAGGACCTTGCTTACTAAACGGCTGCTCATCTAGTCGGTATTCGAACATCAATTAGTTAATTTCGCCATCAAGGCGGGTTAAAAAATTCAAAAGGAGCGATTTTATTTATGAAAAAAACCAAGGTCGTTAGCACGCTTGGCCCTGCCAGCAATACGACAGACATTATCGTTAAGTTGATTCAGTCAGGCGCTAATGTATTCCGGTTTAATTTCTCACATGGGGACCACGCAGAACACGCGGCTCGCATGCAGATGGTTCATGACGCTGAAAAGATTACCGGCAAGACGGTCGGAATCATGCTTGACACCAAGGGTGCCGAGATTCGGACTACCGTTGAGGACACTCCGGACGGCAAAATCTCGTTCCATACTGGCGACGTTGTTCGTATTTCCATGGACGCTTCACTCAAAGGGACCAAGGAAAAAGTTGCTGTAACGTATCCTGGCCTTTATGACGATACGCACGTTGGCGGCCATGTTCTGTTTGATGATGGGCTGATCGACATGCTGATCACTGAAAAGGACGAAAAGAACCGTGAACTGGTCACCACCGTTCAAAACGATGGCGTCCTCGGCGGCCGTAAGGGTGTTAACGCCCCTGGCGTTGCCATCAACCTGCCTGGGATCACCGAAAAGGATGCCGATGACATTCGCTTCGGCTTGGATCAGGGCATCAACTTCATCTCCGCATCGTTTGTTCGCAAGCCTCAGGATGTCATGGACATTCGTGAACTGCTCGAAGAAAAGAACGCGCTGTACGTTCAGATCTTCCCGAAGATCGAATCCCAGGAAGGTATCGACAACTTCGATGACATTCTCAAGGTTTCCGACGGCTTGATGGTTGCCCGTGGCGATATGGGTGTCGAAATCCCATTCGAACACGTCCCGATCGTTCAGAAGGCTTTGATCCGCAAGTGCAACGATGTCGGCAAGCCAGTGATCACTGCCACCGATATGCTGGATTCCATGCAGGAGCACCCACGTCCGACTCGTGCCGAAGTGAGTGATGTTGCCAACGCCGTCTTTGATGGCACTGATGCAACCATGCTTTCCGGTGAATCCGCTAACGGTAAGTACCCTGTTGAGTCTGTTGCTGCGATGTCTCGGATCGATTCCTACATTGAAGATCAGCTCATCAAGGAAGGCGGCTACCCAGAGCGCAATTACGACAATGAGTCCGTTACTGAGTCTGTCGGCGTTGCGGTTGCCCGCACGGCCAAAAAACTTGGCGTTAAGACCATTGTTGCAACGACCGAATCTGGCTACACTGCCCGTATGATTTCCAAGTACCGCCCAGATGCCAACATCCTGGCGCTGACCTTTAACGAGCACACTCAGCGCGGCTTGACTGTTAACCGCGGGGTCTTCCCGTATATCGTTGACAAGCCTGCCAACACGGATGAGATGTTCGACCTCGCGACGAAGAAGGCGCAAGAGCTCGGCTTCGCTGAAGAAGGCGACTTGATCCTGATCACTGCCGGTGTTCCAGTTGGCGAATCCGGCACGACCAACGTCATGAAGGTCCAAATGATCGGCTCCAAGCTGGTCCAAGGTTCCGGTGTTGGTGACGCAGCTACTGTTGGTAAGGCTGTTCTGGCAACCTCTGCTGACGAAGCTGCAGCTAAGATGCAAAAGGGTGACATTCTGGTTACCAAGACCACTGACAAGGATTACCTGCCAGCCATCGAAAAGGCAGCCGCTCTGGTCGTTGAAGGCGGCGGCTTGACTTCCCATGCTGCCGTTGTCGGCATCGCTATGGGGATCCCAGTGGTTGTTGGCGCCGAGGGTGCCCTCAAGGCAATCACCGATGGTCAGATCATCACCGTTGATTCCCGTCGCGGCATTGTTTACAAGGGTGCTACCAACACGCTGTAAGCTTTCCGCTAATCGAGTTCAAGAAGGTCGTCTCAGAGATGAGGCGGCTTTTTTGCATGGTGCGAAGGACTGGCGGTTTTAGCGGGATGGGTAGCCTAGCCCAAGGCATTGCCGCCGATTTTAGCGGCGAGGCCTTGGGCGTAGCTAACCACTCCCGCGTTGCCAGTCCGTAGCCCGATTTAGTAAGGTGCGAAGGACTGGCGTACTTAGGCCGATGACTAGCCTAGCCCAGTGGATTGCTCGCAGCGCGAGCGAGCCGCTGGGCGTAGCTAGACACTCGGCCGTTGCCAGTCCGTAGCCCGATTAGGTAAGGTGCGAAGACTTGGCGTTCTTAGGGGGACAGCCAGCCGCTACGCATGTCAGACTGTACGCCATAAATGGCTACGGTCTGATCATAGCCAGAGGCATTGCCGCCGTTTTTTGGCGGCGAGGCCACTGGCGTAGCTGGATGCTCCCCCGTTACCAAGTCGTAGCCCGATTAAGACCACATGCGAATGGTCTTGGTTTTAAATTTTCCGGCGCACATGAAAGTAAGATATATTTGGCATTTGCTGGTCAGGTCGTATACTGTGATCGAGGAAAAATTGATGAGAAATGAACGCATGCGAGCCGCACGCACTGCTCGCAACCTGACGCAGGCCGAGCTGGCCGAGCGGATCGGGGTGACGCGGCAAACCATTGGCGCTATTGAAAAAGGGGATTACAATCCCACCATTCAGCTTTGTTTGCGAATCTGTAAGGAACTGGGCAAAACGCTGGACGACTTGTTTTGGGAAGACTGACAAATGAGTGGGGAGGACAATTGGATGTTTGATGAAAGGCAACGACTGCTCCGGTTGCGCGGTTTCGCAGGGGGCTTTTGGCTGCTGCTCGGACTGCTTGGCCTGAACTTTGCGGTTTCCGCGGTGGTCGGCCATCCCGTCGTGGCTGATCAGGGCACTTTGACCATGCTGGTCTTTTTTCCGACCATGGTGGCGGTGATCATCTACGACATCTTCACTGGCGCGTATTTGAAGCCTAGTGATCACAATCGCATTTTGTTGGTGCTGGGCATTATCGGGATCATGGACCTTTTGATCAAAGGTCAAGACTACTGGTGGAAGATGACAATGCATTACGGTGCGCCGTTGATCGTTCATTGGCAGGTGACCCGCGACGCCGCGGTCGAGCTTGTCCCTTGGTGCATGATTTTGCTGGGAATGGCATCGTTGATCGCGTGGTGGCGTGGTCGTCGCGAGCGGGTCAACTAAACGCGTGAAAGGCTGCTGAAGCGATTCAGCGGCTTTTTTTGTCCCAATGATTGTTTTGACTGCGGCGTGCAACAATTATTTTCCAGTTATCGTTATGTAAACTAATGACAATATTGCCCGAAGCGTGTAAAGTGTTATCTAGACTGTACTGACGGAGGTAGACATGGAAAGCTGGTTATTCCTAGGCGCAGTGTTCGGAATCGCTGCGCTGTCGAAGAACAAGGCCCTGATGATCGGTGTCGGTTTCGTGATGGTGCTTAAGCTGGTGCCGCTGTTTCACCCACTGCTGAAGCTGATGCAGGCGCAGGGGATCAACTGGGGCGTCACCATTATTTCAGCGGCCATCATGGTGCCGATCGCCACTGGCGAGATCACGGTGTCGGACCTGCTGAACGTGATGAAAACGCCGGCCGGCTGGATCGCCATTGCAATGGGGGTGCTGGTCGCGGTGCTGTCATCCAAAGGGGTCGGCCTGCTTGCCGGCAATCCCGAAATGACCGTGGCCCTCGTGTTCGGCACGATCCTCGGCGTGGTCTTCCTGAAGGGCATCGCGGCCGGGCCGGTGATCGCCAGCGGCATGACTTACGTAATCCTCAGCGTGTTTAACCTGATGCCAACGCATTAAAGGAGAATAGAAATGAATTTTAACGGACAAATTATCGACGCCACGGTTTCGGACCAAAATGAGACCCAGGTGTTCGTCCAGTACCAAGGCGTGACCATGAGTGTCGACGCGACCGAGTTTGAAACGCAGCCGGCAGTGGGCGACGTCTTGCATGGTTTTGCTTACGAGAATAAAAGCGGTGCGGACCGCTTCACGACCAAGCTGCCGGCAGTTGGCTACGACCGGTACGCCTTTGGCACAGTGGTCGACGTGCGCAAGGACCTCGGGGTCTTTATCGACATCGGGCTGCCCGACAAGGACCTGGTCCTGTCGCTGGATGACCTGCCGGAGCTGACCAAGCTGTGGCCGGCCAAGGGCGACCGGCTCATGGTGTCCATGCACATCGACAAGCAGCACCGCCTGTGGGCCAAGCTCGCCGACATGAACATGTTCCAGGCCGTGGCCAACCAGGCCAAGCCGACCATGATGAACGAAAACGTCACGGCCACGGTGTACGCGCTGCGCCTGTCCGGCACCCATGTCATCACCGACGATTATTACCTGGGCTTCATTCACCCCAGCGAGCGCGACCAGGAGCCGCGGCTGGGCGAAGTGGTGCACGGCCGCGTGATCGGCGTGCGCGATGACGGCACGCTGAACCTTTCGCTGCGCCCGCGCGCGTACGAGGAAATCGGCGACGATGCCGCGATGATCCTGGCCTTTATCGACCACGACCCGAGCAAGTCGATCCCGTACACGGATAAAAGTGATCCGGACGCCATCAAAATGACGTTCGGCATCAGCAAAGGGGCGTTCAAGCGCGCCTTGGGGCACCTGCTGAAGGCGCACCTGATTGTCGAAGAAAATGGAGTGACCCGTCGTGCCGACCAAAAGTGAACAAGCCCGCGCTGATCTCATCGGGGATTTTGTGCATTATTTGGACATCGAGCGCGGTTTAGCCAAAACGACGCAGGCCAGTTACCGCCAGGACCTGGTGGAGTTCACCGCGTGGGTCAATCAGCAGCATTTGGACAGTTTTCCGGAGGATCTGGCCTCGATTCAGGCCTTTTTGGCGACTCAGGCCCAGGTGAAGGCGGCGACTTCGCAGAGCCGGATGATTTCGGCGATGCGCAAGTTCTACCGGTACCTGCTGCGCGAAGAGCGCGTCAAGGCCGACCCGATGGCGCTGGTTGACTCGCCCAAGCCCGCCAAGCACCTGCCGGCGACCTTGAACGGCCCGGAGATCGACGCGCTGATGGCGGCGCCAGATGTGAACAAGCCGCTGGGCATGCGCGACCGGGCGATTTTTGAGCTGATGTACGCGACCGGCCTGCGGGTGTCCGAAGTGGTCAACCTGCGTCTCGATCAGCTGCACCTGAGCTTGAACCTGCTGGAAGTGACCGGCAAGGGCGACAAGCAGCGCATCGTGCCGGTGTCGCCGCAGGCCGTGGACTGGGTCAACCAGTACCTGCACGACAGCCGGCCGCGCCTGATCAAAAGCGGCAAGCCGAGCGTTGTGTTCGTCAATTTTCACGGCCACCAACTCACGCGGCAGGGCATCTGGAAGAACCTCAAGGCGTACATTGCCGACATCGGCATCCAAAAGGACGTCACGCCGCACACGCTGCGCCACAGCTTCGCCACGAACCTGCTTGAAAACGGCGCCGACCTGCGCGTGGTCCAGGAGCTGCTCGGCCACGCCGATATCTCCACGACCCAGATCTACACGCACCTGTCCAACAAGAAGATCATGACTGTGTACCACCAGACCCATCCGCGGGGCTGAGTACAAACCTCCAGTGGCTTGGGGTTTGTTCGCTCTCTTAAGATATGGTAAAGTATCTTGGAGTGTAGTTAATCTGTGGAGGCTATCATGCTAACCAAGTATAAGAATGATTATGCCAAGATCGCGATGGGCTTCTTATCGTTCATTCCCGACTTGAAGGACATTGATCATCTCAAAACTGAACTGACGCTGTATACGGCTGACAATTCGCATGTGCTGTACCTGTACCGCGAGGCCCCGGGGGCAGACTTTGAGGGGGTCGTCGGCGCGGAACTCGGCAAGGACTATGTCATGGTGCGGCACCTGTCGCTGTCGCCGGCGGTGCGAAGCGAAACGACGCAGTTTGCCGTTTTGCGGGATTTGTGTGCCGAATATCCGGATAAGAAACTGATGGGCACCATGGACAACGCCAGTCTGATCGCCGCGTACCAGAAGTATAGAAAAGAGGATCACGATGGCGCTGACGTTAGTGCTGAATGACTTTTCCGGGCCGCTGGACCTGCTTTGGCACCTGATTCGGACCAATGAAGTCGATATTTACGACATTCCGATCGCAGAGATCACTAGCCAATACCTGGCTTACCTGCACGACATGCAGACGGCCCGGCTGGATGTGGCTGGTGATTATTTTGTTATGGCCGCCAGTCTGATGGCGATGAAAAGTAAAATGCTGTTGCCGCAGCCTGAGCCGGACCAGGAAGCGGATGAAGACGACTACGAAGACCCGCGGGCAGGGCTGGTTGCCCAGCTGCTGACTTACCAGGTTTACCAAGAGGCGGCCGAGCAGCTGCGGGACCGCGAAAAGGCGCGCTCGCAGTCCTACGCCAAGCCGGAATCGCTGCCTGGTGCAGACGTCCGGGTGCCGATGCGGCCGGGCTCCGTCAAGCTGAACGACATCAGCCGGGCGATGGCGGCCGTGGTGGCGCGCCAGCTCGCGACTAAGACCACCATTGCGCACATCGAGGCCGAACCGATTTCGGTGGAAAAACGCATCAGTGAGGTGCTGCGCCAGATCGACGAAGTGGGCACCTGCCGGTTCGACGCGCTGGTCGCCGTGAACACGGTGGATGGCGTGGTGACCACGTTTTTGGCAATTTTGACGCTGATGAAGGCCGACCAGATCATCTGCGAGCAGGCCGGGCCGTTTGCGCCGATCACCGTCATGAAAAAGGAGGCCGCCTGATGCAACCCGTGATCGAAGCAATCCTATACACCGCCGGGGAAGCGGGGGTTGCGCTGAGCGATTTTGCCCAGCTTCTCAACATTTCGCCCGCCGCCATGCGTCAGCAGCTGGCCACGTTTGGGCAGGGGCTGGCAGACGATGCCAGCCGCGGCCTGATGCTGCAAAGCGCCGACGACCGGTACTACCTGCTGACCAAACCCGAGTACGCAAGCGCGCTGAAGCAGTACTTTGCGGGTCCGCCGCACACTGGGCTGTCCAACGCCGCGCTGGAGGTGCTGGCGATTATCGCCTACCAGCAGCCCATCACGCGCCTGGAAATTGACGATGTGCGCGGCGTGCAAAGTTCCGGCGCCTTGACGACGTTGGCATCGCGGCAGCTGATCAAGGAAGCCGGGCGCAAGGATGCGCCAGGGCGGCCGATTTTGTACGCCACCACGCCGTTTTTCCTGGACTACTTCGGTCTGCATACCCTTGACGACCTGCCGCCGCTGGATGAGACCAAGGCCGACCCGACTGAGGTCGACCTGTTCACCGATTTTCGTAACACCCTGCCGGACAGTGCGGCAGATGACGCCGAACCGGCGGCATCAGAGTCAGAAGATGCACCAACTGAGGCCACTGACGCGAAGTCAGAGGAAGGATCCAACCATGCCAAGTAAATTAACCGAAGAGCGCCTGCAAAAGGCCATCGCCAACGCCGGGGTCGCGTCACGCCGCCACGCCGAGGAGCTGATTGCCGCGGGCCACGTCACCGTCAACGGTAACGTGATCACCGAAATGGGCGTCAAGGTCACCAGTGAGGATGCCATCGAAGTCGACGGCGTGCCGTTGAACCAGGAAGAAAAAAAGCAGTACTTTGTGTTTTACAAGCCGCGGGATGTGATCTCCGCCGTGACCGACAACAAGGGCCGCCGCACCGTCACCGACTTTTTTGAGGACGTCAAGGAGCGCATTTACCCGGTCGGCCGCCTCGACTGGGACGCCTCTGGGCTTCTGATCATGACCAACGACGGGGATTTTGCGAACATGCTCATGCACCCGAGTTACAAGGTCGAGAAAAAGTATGTGGTCAAGGTGCAGGGCATTCCGACCCGCGACAAACTGATGCCGCTGAAGGACGGGCTGGTCGTGGACCGCAAGAAGCTGGCGCCGGCGAAGTTCAAGCAGATCAGCTCGGACAAGCTGAAAAATACGGCTATCATCCAACTGACCATTCACCAAGGCATCAATCACCAGGTCAAAAAGATGTTCAAGGCGATCGGTTATCCGGTCATGAAGCTGGCGCGTGAGCAGTACGGGCCGCTCACGCTGGAGGGCCTGCAGCCAGGTGAGTACCGGCCGCTCAAGCGCGAGGAAATTCGGGCACTTGAAGCGCTGGCGCAAAAAGGTTGACAAGCGCTTACATATGTGGTTATAATTTGTAAGTACTAAAAATTAAATACTGGTTCGTCTTCAGGGGCAGGGTGAAATTCCCGACCGGCGGTGATAGTCCGTGAACCGTGCATGTGCACGGCCGACTTGGTGGAAATCCGAGACCGATAGTATAGTCTAGATAAACGAAGATGGGGCTTATTTTGAATCGACATTCAAGCTAAGGCCTGTTTACCCCCTGGGTAAATGGGTCTTTTTTCGCGCCTTGGCGTAGGCCTCTCTGAAGCAACCACATGGAGGGATATTTCATGTCTGGTTCTAGAGTTCACCGTTTAGTCGGGATCGCGTTGCTTTCGGCGGTCGGGTTTGTCTTAATGATGTACCTGGCGTTTCCGATTCTCCCGATGTTTCCGTTTCTCAAGTTGGATCTGTCCGACTTGCTGGTACTGCTTGGGGGCCTGCTGTACGGCCCGACCGGCGGCATCATGGTCGCGTTTGTGCGCTCGCTGCTGCACTTTGTTCTCACGGGCGGCGGCATTGTCAATTTGATCGGTGACCTGGCGGCGTTCATCGCCTCGGTCGGCTTCATGCTGCCGGTCGTCATGACCATGAAGCCAAAAAGCAGCGTGGGCCGCGAAGTGTCCGGCCTGGCACTGGGCACGCTGAGTCTGACCGTGATCATGAGCCTGCTCAACTGGCTGATCATCATGCCGATGTACCTGGCCGTGATGAGCTTCCCGCTGGGGATGTCCGTGACCCGCTACGTGCTGATCGGCGTGGTGCCGTTCAACCTGATCAAAGGGGTCGTCGTGTCTGCGGTGTTCTTCGTCATCGCCAAGGCCATGATGCCGTGGCTGGAAAAGCAGCGCGCGCAGCAGCAAGGCGCGACTCACTTGCAGTAGGAATTCATGAAGTCGCAAGTCGTTGTTGAGGCGCAGTGACTGGTGAAAGGCAGTTGAAGGGCAAGCCGTTGGACTTTTCCAAGGGCTTGCCCTTTATGCTGTTTTGAATGGATTCAAAAGCTTCATGATTCGCGCGATGCCATTCACGCGGCGGGTGCTCATGTTATTCTTATCATGCAGTATCCATTTGCCGCTGGGGACGACTTTTGGCCTAGCCAGGGATCATCTGACCGGCGACCGCTTGGTGGTGGGTCAAGCCGTGACCACCTGGCGGGCAAGAGAGGAAGCAGAATGCATGTTTTTTAAAGAACGGTTATTTTACCAAGTTTATGGCCAGGGTCAGCCAATCTATTTTCTGCATGGCATGTCCCTGTCGCAAGTCAGCATGAGCGCGCTTTACGAGCAGTTTCCGGAGACCAAGCAGTTTCGCCGCTACTACGTGGATTTGCCCGGCATGGGGCAGTCTCAAAATGTGACCGGCCTCACCAGCAGTGATCAGGTGGCGGACCTGCTGGCGGCGTTTATCACGGCGACTGCCGGCAACGCCGCAGTCATTTTGGTCGGCCATTCCTATGGCGGCTACCTGTGTGACGAGCTGGCCACCCGGCTGCAACATGTTGGCGGGGTCTTCACGACCTGTCCCGTGGTCATTGCCGACAGTGCTGACCGCCATGTTGCCACGCATCGCAATCAAGTCGTTCAGCCGGTACCAGATGACGGTTCGGCGGCCATGCAGGGCTACCGCTTCATCAACGTGGTGATCAGCCCGCAAACTTGGCAGGCTTATCAGACCCAATCGCTGCCTGGTCAGCGGCAATACAATCGGCAGTTCTGGGATCAAATCAAGCAGTCCGGCAAGTATTCACTTGAGGATGAAGCCCAGCTGTTCGCCAACCTGGCCAAGTTGAACATACCCATTTACACCATACTGGGTCGGCAAGATAACATTGTTGGGTACCAAGACCATCTGCAAAGATTAGGCCATACCCCTAATCAGCACGTGGTCATTGACGATCACGCAGGCCACGCGCTGGGCATCGATGATCCGGGGCTGGTCGCGCGGAATTGGCAGTCTTTTCTTGGTGAATGCAGGCATGCTTGACTGGTCAGCCATCCCGTTGGTTTCAGCAAAGCTGATCGATTGAACCGTGAGTGAACGTGAAGTTGTTTGATAAAGACAAAATGAGCCTCCAGGATCGGCATTTGCGACCCTGGAGGCTCATCTTTTTAACTAGCGGTATTTTTCCCTGACTTGCACCTACTTCAGGTTGAAGACGCGCTCGGCGTTGCCGTGTGCAATGGCCTCGCGCTGGCTTGCGGTCAGCTTGGCGTCATTCAGGAAGGTGGCCGCATTTGCCGGCTGCTTGTACGGGTAGTCGATCGAGTAGAGGATGTGCTCGGCGCCCACTTCTTCCAGCAGGAAATTCAGTTGCGGCTGGCTCAGGATGCCGCTGGGGGTCACATAAACGTTGTCGCGGTAGTAAGCGGAGAAGTGCCGCTTGAGCCCGTCATACTTGTCCAGCTCGTCGTCCAGGCGTTCCAGGAACATCGGGACCAGTTCGCCCCAGTGGCCGGACACCAGCTTGAGGTTGGGCAGTTTGTCAAAAATGCCGGACAGGATCATGCGCATCACCTGAATGCCGACGTCCATGTGCCAGCCGTAACCGGCGCTGCCAAAAATCCCGGACACGACTTCAGTCCAGTGGTCGCTTTCAAAGTAGTGCTGGGTGATGACCGGCGGGACAAACGACGGGTGGAAGTAAACCGGCACGTTCAGCTCGGCCGCCGCTTGGAAAATCGGGAAGAAGAACGGGTCATCAAAGAACTTGCCGGCGTAATTGCCTTTGAGCAGGACGCCTTTCAGGCCGAGCTGCTCCACCGCGCGGTGCAGCTCTTTGGCCGCAGCGTTCGGATCGCCGACCGGCAAAACAGCCAGCCCGGCGTAGCGGTCAGGCGCGACTTGGATGGCTTTGGCCAGCTCGTCGTTGGCTAACTGGCTCAGCGGCACCGCGTCCTTGGGGTCCAGGTTCTGCGGCTGGGCGTTGCCGTAGGATAGGACCTGCATATCGATCCCATAGCGGTTCATGAATTCCAGCCGGTCCTTGGCCACGTCCTGCATGATGGTGGCCGTTGGCAGGGTGGTTTGCATGTAGTGGGCCATTTCCGGGCTGACGTTTGGCCGGCTTTGCTGACCGGCAGCGGCGGCCATGGCCTGGGTGACCTTGGCGGATTCAAAATGTTCCTCAACAGTGATGACTTTCATGAATGATCGACTCCTTTACTTGTTCACCGTTAGTATACGGGGGAGACAGGGAACGGCGGAACCACGTTATGAAACAAAAAGCCTAAAAGGTGTCACTGGGAACAAACAAAAACAGCCAGCCTGCGCTGACTGCGAAATCTATTTCTGCTGATCGTTGAAGGGCTGCTCGCTGTGCTGGATCGCGCCGGTCGGGCAGCGGCGAAAGGCAATTTTCAAATCGATCAGGTCGGCTGGATCAACCGGCTTGGTGCCGGTGTTGCCGTCTGGGTGGTAGCTGGCGATGCCTTCGCTGTCGTAATCGAACAGTTTAGGGGCGAGCATTTGGCATAACCCGCAGGCGATGCAGGCAGCGCGGTCGACATGCGCGTATACTGGTTTCATAAGACTTCACTTCCGAGGGAAAAGATGCTGACAGATTTTGTGGTGCAATTATTTGATGAGCAGCCGCGGCGCGAAACCGCGGCGTACATGCTGCTGAACGGCAAGAAGACGCTGTCGGTCTTGTTTGCTGCACTTCAGCACGGTCAGTTGCAGTGGCTTCAGCTTTACCCTACGCTGGGCCGCGCCGATTTTCAAGCGGCGGTCAAGCAGCTGGTGAACGCCCATGCCTTGACCCACACCGAGACTGGGCTGGTGCTGACAGATCCGGCGGCCAAAATGCAGGCGGCGGCCCGCGTGCCACTGCCGACGCATTACCAGCCCTGGATGGGCGTGCGCGAATTTGAGCAGCGGCTCCTATTGGCGGTGCAGGCGGTGTCCGAGGCGGCGTATCACAATAATCAGTACGAGCCGGCGGTGCGCGACTGGGGCGCGCAGCAGTTTGTGCGGCGATGGTATGCCCAAAATCGCCAAGGCAAGTTTGCCTCTGAACTCACCGCCGCCTTCGCGCTGCTGCCAAGTGCGGCGGCCAACCGGATGGCCGCGCGGCTCATCGGGCATGAGTTTGTCGGCGGCGCGCAGGCGGAAGATTTAGCAGGGGCGTTTTTGCATCTGGACGATTTGGCGCGGCTCGTCAGCCTGATTGCTGAGCATCTGGACTGGCCGGCGCTGCAGAGCCTGTGGGGCGGTCGGGTGGCGCTGCTTTCCGCCAGCAATTACCGCGCCTGTCAGCTGATCGATGCCGGCCGCACGCGCGCGCAGGTGGGGGCCCAGCTGCACCTCAAGCCCAGCACGGTTAACGAACATTTGCTGGCAGCGACGATCTTTGGGTGGCAGCCGCCGGTCGAGAGGTTGTACTCGCCGGCGCTGCGCCAAGCGTTTACCCAGGTGGATCCGCATGAGCTGGACTACCAGAAGCTGCTGGCGGCAATTCCCGCGGCCGAGTTTTTTCATGTGCGCCTGTTTCAAATCTTGAATCTGCAAGGAAGGTGGCCGCGTGGCTGACTTAACGTCTTACCTAAAAAAGGAGTTTGGCTTCGCCGGCTTTCGGCCCGGCCAGGAAGAAATCATCCAGTCGGTCCTGAACGGCGAGGACGTGCTCGGTGTGCTGCCGACTGGGAGCGGGAAAACCTTGTGCTACCAGCTGCCCGGGCGGCTGCTGGACGGGCTGGTCGTGGTGGTCGAGCCGCTGCTGGCGCTGATGGAAGACCAGGTGGCCCGCCTTCAGGCCAGTGGGGAAAAGCGCGTGGTATCGCTGTCCAGCCGGCTGACCCCGGCGGATTTTAAAACCGTGCTCAGCCAGCTGGCCGGCGAGAAGTTTGTGTTTCTGGCGCCTGAGACCCTGGGTCGGCCGGATGTGCTGGCGCAGCTGCGGCGATTGGCGGTCAGCTTGTTTGTCGTCGACGAGGCGCACTGCATCTCGCAGTGGGGACCGGATTTTCGGCCGGCCTATTTGCAGCTGGGGCAGTTCCGCGAGGCGCTGCAGCCGCAAGCGACGTTGGCGCTGACCGCCACCGCGCCGCTGAAAGTGCAGCAGGACATCATTCACGGGTTGAACTTAACGCGGCCTAAGCGCCTGATCACCAGTGTGGATCGGCCCAACCTGTTCATGGGCTTTGAAACGGTTGAAAATGCGAAGCAAAAGCAGGCCCGCGCGCTGGCCGTGGTGCAGCAGGTGCAGGGCCCCAAGATCCTGTACTTTGACCGCAAGAAAGAGGCGGAGCGCTACGCCGAGCTGCTGCAGGGCCAGGGCATTGCCGCGGCGTTTTACCACGCCGGGCTGGACACTCTTGAACGCGACCGCATCCAGCGCCAGTTCATGGCTAACCAGGTCGCAGTGATTTGCGCGACCAGTGCGTTTGGCATGGGTATCGATAAACCGGACGTGCGCCTGGTGCTGTACCTGCACCTGCCGGATTCGCTGGAGGCTTATTCGCAGGGCATCGGCCGGGCCGGCCGCGACGGGCAAAAGTCCGCGACGCTGGTGCTGCTCGAGCCCAATGACCTGAACCGCGCCGGGCAGTTTGCGGCCAGCGTGCCGGATCAGCGGCTGATCGAAACGATTTTTAAGCATCCGAGCGCCTACACTGACTTTGATGACCCGCAGGTCGATCTGATCGAGGCGTACATTCAGGCGGGGTTCACGCAGCCGCAGGTCGAAGCGCAGCTGGCCGCGCGCCGCGGTGAGAAACAGAAGAGTTTTCAGGCGATCGCCGCCTTGGCCACCACCAGTGACTGTAAGCGCACCACGCTGCTGCGTCATTTTGACTCCAGCGGGGCCGCGCACACGGCGTTTTGCTGTGGGGCCTTGACGCCAGCAGTGATTGCGCAGCTGGCGACCGGGGCGCCTGCCGAACCCATCAAATCCCAGGATTGGCAACAGATTTTCGCGCGTATCTTTAACAGGAATTAAAAATCGACGTGATTAAATATGATACAATGGGCCTAGTATGCAAGGAGGACCGTTTCAATGAATAAGAAAACCGATCACAAACAGCCTGATGACGCGGACAAGAGCCAACCGTGGAACAAGCAATTTGAGGATGATCGCGACGACGAGGGCAACCTGTCCCGCGTCGCAACGCGCAAGAAATCTCATGGTACGCGGGTGCTTCAGTACGTTTTATGGGTCCTGATCGCCTTGTTCATTATCGTGCCGGTGGCGTATAACGCGATTGCCAGCAATTCTAGTAATAATAACGGCAATGATAAAATTACGGTTGCCAGCAGCAAAAAGTCGAGCTCTTCCACAAGCAGCAAGAAGCGTAAGAAGCACAGCTCATCCAGCAGCAAGTCGAGCAGCAGCACTTCAAGCAGCTCACAGGCCGCTAGTTCAAGCAGCCAAGCCGCAAGTTCCAGCACGCCGGCAAGCAGTTCGTCGAGTGTGGCCAGCTCTAGCAGCAGCAGTGCGGCCTTATCTTCCTCGAGCAGCGCGGCCGGCTACTACACCGTCAAGCAAGGTGACAACGCTTACCGCATCGCCGTTAACCACGGCATTTCACTGAGTCAGTTCTACCAGTGGAACGGTCAAGGTACTTTGACGCCTGGCAAATCAGTGCGAATCAAATAAGAATTCCGTGAGTCGAGGCGAATCCTCGGCTCTTTTTTGGTTATAATGGTTGGCAGTACGTGGCACCGCCAAGCGCGGGGCCAGCGAGGAGGAGTCAGCAGTATGCAGATCGCCATTGACGGCCCAGCCGGGTCAGGCAAAAGTACCATCGCAAAATTAGTCGCCACCAAGTTAGGATTTATCTACTGTGACACGGGGGCAATGTACCGGACGGCCACCGTCATGGCCAAGCAAAAAGGTATCGGTTACGGGGACGAGGCCGGCATCATGGCCGCGCTGCGCGATCTGGACATCACGTTCAAACCAAGTGCGGAGGGACAGTTGGTGTTCATGGACGGCGAGGACGTGACGCTGGCCATTCGCCAAGAGGAAACCACTAACAACGTGAGTCAGGTGTCTGCGCTGCCTAAGGTGCGCCAGGAAATGGTGCGCCGCCAGCGCGAAATCGCGGCGAACAATGACATTGTGATGGACGGCCGCGACATTGGGACGACCGTGCTGCCAGGCGCCGAGGTCAAGATTTTCATGGTGGCTTCGGTTGCCACAAGAGCGCAGCGCCGCCACAAGGAAAACGTCGAAAAGGGCATCATGACGCCGGTGGCCACGCTGGAAGAGGAAATCGCCGAGCGCGATCGCAAGGACTCCACGCGGGCCGTATCGCCGCTGCGTAAAGCGGCCGATGCGGTTGAGATCGACTCCAGCAACATGACCATTGACCAAGAAGTGCAGACCATTATTGAACTTGTCAACAAAAAACGGTTGAAAACGCAAAACAAATAGTTGGTATTTTGGCCCGCATCGGGTACAATAGACTAAGTATGACAGTCGTATAGGAGGAATTTTCTGGCATGAGTGAAAAGAATGAGTCAAGCGAAAACACCGAAACAATGGCGGACGCGCTGAAGAGCGTTGAAACTGTTCACATCGGCGACACCGTAAAAGGTGAAGTACTAGCAGTCGAAGACAAGCAACTGGTTGTAGGGATCGAGGGCACCGGCGTTGAGGGTGTCGTTCCTCTTAAAGAGTTATCCACTCAGCCAATCGATGACATCAACTCGGTTGCTAAAGTCGGCGACAAGCTCGACCTGGTTGTCATCTCGACGATCGGCAAGGACAAGGAAAACGGTCAGTACCTGCTTTCCAAGCGTCGCCTCGAAGCACAAAAGGTTTGGAAAGACATCCAAGCTAAGGCTGATGCCGGTGAAACCATCACCGCACCGGTTACTTCCGTCGTTAAAGGCGGCCTGGTTGTTAACGCCGGCGTGCGTGGGTTCGTCCCAGCAAGCATGGTTTCCGACCACTTCGTTGAAGACCTGTCCCAGTACAAGGGTCAGGAACTGGAATTCAAGATCATTGAGATCGAGCCAAGCGAAAACCGCTTGATCCTGTCTCACCGTGCGATCGTTGAAGCCGGCAAGGCCGAAGCCCGCAAGGAGATCTTTGCGAAGATCCAGCCTGGCGACACAGTTGAAGGCAAGGTTGCTCGGCTCACCAACTTTGGTGCGTTCGTTGACCTTGGCGGCGTTGATGGTCTGGTTCACGTGTCCGAAATCAGTTTCGATCACGTTGACAAGCCAAGCGACGTGCTGAAGGTTGGTCAGGACATCAAGGTCAAGGTTTTGGCCGTTGATCCTGATCGCAACCGCATCAGCCTTTCCATCAAGGCAACGTTGCCGCAGCCTTGGGATGACATCGAAGAAAAGGCACCAGCTGGCTCTGTTCTGACTGGGATCGTTAAGCGCCTGACCAGCTTCGGTGCGTTTGTTGAAGTCTTCCCTGGCGTTGAGGGTCTGGTTCACATTTCCCAGATCTCTCACGAACACATCGCAACACCTCAGGATGTTCTGAGCGAAGGCGAAGAAATCAAGGTCAAGGTTCTGTCCGTTGACCCGGATCAGCACCGTCTGGCTCTGTCCATCAAGGCGCTGACCGAAGCGCCTGAAGGCAGCCACGAAGACCGTCCGCGCAGCAATGGTAACGGCGGCAACAACAACCGCGGTGGCAACAGCCGTGGTGGTGACCGTGGCGGTCGTCGCGGTGGCCGTAGTGAGCACACTCAGATTCCGGCTGAATACCAGCAGGATGATTCAGGCTTCTCAATGAGCGATTTGCTCGGCGATGCGCTGAAGAAACTGAGCACAGCGAACGACGACAAGGGCGACAACGACAACAAGTAAGCAATTGCTTTTCTGGCCGAGGCAGAGATGCCTCGGTTTTTATATGTATGGTGCGAAGAGTTCGCGAACTTAGCCTGATGATTAGCCTAGCTCAAGGTATTGCCGCCGCTTTTTGGCGGCGAGGCCTTGGGCGTAGCTAATCACTCGGGCGTTGATCAGCCTGTACGAGCAAAGCGAGTTACAGGGTGACATGCGTTAGCTGCGAACTCGTAGCCCGATTTATGTCAGGTGCGCACTTGGTCGCACCTGAAAACGCGAGGGTCCCATTACCTGAAGGGGTCCGGTTTTATAGAAAGGGAAGATAATTCTATGGTACTCCCCACATTAGCAATCGTCGGCCGGCCCAATGTCGGCAAATCCACGATCTTTAACCGCATGATCGGCGAGCGCGTCTCAATCGTCGAAGATACCCCAGGTGTCACGCGTGACCGCATTTACGGCAAGGCCGAGTGGCTTGGCAAGCAGTTCGCGCTGATCGACACCGGCGGGATCGATATTGGCGATGAGCCGTTTTTGCAACAGATCTCAGACCAGGCCGAAATCGCCATCGATGAGGCCGACGTGATCCTGTTTTTGACCAGCGTCGAGGCCGGCGTTACCGATGCCGATGAACGCGTGGCGCAGATTTTGTACAAGGCGGACAAGCCGGTCGTACTTGCCGTTAACAAGGTCGATAACCCGGAGCGGCGCAACGACATCTATGATTTTTACAGCTTGGGCTTCGGTGAACCCTATCCGCTCTCTGGGAGTCACGGCATCGGCCTGGGCGACGTGTTGGACGCGGTGTTCGCCGCGTTTCCCGATGAGGGCACGGACGCGGAGGACGACTCGATCAAGTTTTCCTTCATCGGCCGGCCGAACGTCGGCAAATCCTCGCTGGTCAATGCGATCCTCGGCGAAGAGCGCGTTATTGTCAGTCCCATCGAGGGCACGACGCGTGACGCCATCGACACGAAGTTCGTGCACGGCGATCAGGAATTTACGATGATCGACACCGCCGGGATCCGCAAGCGCGGCAAGGTTTACGAAAGCACCGAAAAGTACGCCGTCATGCGGGCGCTGCGAGCCATTGATCGCTCCGATGTCGTCCTGGTCGTGCTGGACGCCGAAACGGGGATCCGCGAGCAGGATAAAAAAGTGGCCGGGTACGCCCACGAGGCGGGCCGCGGGATCATCATCGTGGTCAACAAGTGGGACACGCTCAAAGAAAAGGATAACCACACGATACAGGAGTTCGAGCAGCACGTCCGGGACGAATTTCAGTACCTGGACTACGCCCCAATTGTTTTCGTGTCTGCAAAGACCCATCAGCGCCTGACGAACCTGCCAGGCATGATCGAGAAGGTTTCAGAAAATCAGAATCGCCGCATTCAGAGTGCTGTACTCAACGACGTGTTACTGGATGCGCTGGCGGTCACCCCGACGCCGACAATCAACGGCAAGCGGCTGCGCATCTATTTCATGACGCAGGTGGCCGTCAAACCGCCGACATTCGTGGTTTTCGTCAATGATCCGGATCTGCTGCACTTCTCCTATGAGCGCTTTCTCATTAATCAGTTGCGCAAGACGTTCGATTTTGACGGCACGCCGATTCATTTGATCGCCAGAAAGCGGAAATGACGGGGTTTGACAAAGCCCGGTACAATAAGGTTCCTTTTCAGAGCCAAGTTTTCATCGCCGCGCTGATTTTTTGCCGATAATGCCAAAAAACCTTGCTACGACGGGCTTTGTGTGTTATCTTGAAAATTGAAATAGTGATACCGGTTTATCATTGTTTCCTCATTCTTGGAAACCAAGATTGGGTATGTTTGGGTGGGTAACCCAAATCTATACGGAGGTGAATAGATCATGGCAAATAAAGCAGAATTGATCGAAAGTGTTGCAACTTCAACCGGCTTGACAAAGAAGGATGCAACGGCAGCTGTAGATGCAGTATTTAGCTCAATCCAGGCTTCCCTGGCTAAAGGCGAGAAGGTTCAACTGATCGGCTTTGGTAACTTCGAAGTACGCGAACGCGCAGCTCGTAAGGGCCGCAACCCGCAAACTGGCGCAGAGATCAAGATCCCTGCATCAAAAGTACCTGCATTCAAGCCTGGTAAGGCACTCAAGGACGCTGTTAAGTAGTCTCCTTGGAGCAATGATAGGTTTAGCAAAACGGGTTCGAACTTTATTGTTCGAGCCCGTTTTTTCAGGAGGGAAACATGAGCTATTCTGAGCAGATGCTCGCGGCCCTGGAAAAAGGGCACATGGAAGAGTCCCGCAACCTTTTCCAATCCGTATTGAAGCACGATGATGATGAAACCAAATACAATCTGGCCGGCGAGTTGTACGCGCTCGGCTTCACCGGGCAGGCCAAAAGGCTGTACCAGGAGCTGATGGGCAAGTACCCGGACGAAGACGAGCTCAAAACCGACCTGGCGGACATTGCAGTGGGCGATGGCGACACCGATGAGGCGCTCAACTTGCTGGCGAAGGTCACGCCGGACTCCGACGCCTATCCGCAGGCGCTGATGGCCGAGGCCGATGTGTACCAGACGCAGGGTCTTTACGAAGTCGCTGAGCAAAAGTTGCTGGAAGCCCAAAAGCTGGTGCCGGATGAACCGGTGGTCACCTTTGCGCTCGGGGAGTTGTACTTCGCCTGGGGCCGCGATGACCAGGCCGCCCTTGCGTATTCTCAGCTGATCAACGCCGGGGTGGACTCATTGGCCCATGTCAACATCAAAGCCCGTTACGCGGCCACCCTGGCGCATATGGGCCAGTATGAAGACGCCGTGGCGGTTTACGAAGACGTCGGCGTGGCGGCCTTGGATCCGGATAGTCTGCTGCAGCTGGGCAGTTTGTACAGTCAGCTGGATCAGCCCAAGGACGCGATTGAAACGCTGACAGGCCTGATCGAAGGCGACCCATCCTTTGCCAACGCCTATCTGCCACTAGCCATGGCTCAGCAGAAAAATGGTGATGAGGGCGCTGCGCTGACGACGGTGCAAAAAGGGATCGAGCAGGACGCCACGAACCCGACGCTTTTTGCCCTCGGTGCCAGCCTTGCCATCAAGGAAGAGAACCTGGACTTGGCCGAGAATTACCTGAAAAAGGCCCGCGCCATCGATCCGGAGAACCAGGCCGTTGCGCTGTCCTGGAGCAACCTGCTGCTGGCTCAGCATAAGGACGAGGACAACGTGGCCTTTTTGGAGGCGCTGGACAAGTCAGATGAGGTCGATCCGCAGATTTACTGGAACCTCGCAAAAAGCTACGACCGGCTGGATGATGTTGATAAGGCGCGTGAAAACTACCTGCTGGCTTTCAATGCGCTGCAGGATTCGGCGGACTTTTTGCACGATGTCATCGATTTCTTCCAGTCGACTGGGGCGACTGCCGAGCTGAAGGCGGCACTCACGCGGTACTTGAAGCTGGTGCCGGATGATGTCGACATGCAGGACCGGCTGGACGAGCTAAACGATGAGGCCGATGACCAACAGTAATCAGCGCCGCCTGTTGCCTGCGGATTGCTTGTCTAGCAGTTGATTAATGGCGACGTTCGCTTGAGGCCAAAAAATTGGACCGGAGACCACTTGGTCTTCGGTCCTATTTTTGTCCTAATCACCCCAGAAACAGCCGCTTGGGTTTGCGCTTGTAGGTGAAGCCTTCGCCCAGCGCCTCGTGCACGTCCAAAATGGTGATGAAGGCGTGCGGGTCAATGTCGTCGATGATGCGCTTGACCGCGGCAATTTCGGTGGTGGCGACCACAGCGTAGACGACGCGCTTTTGGTCGCGCGCAAAGCCGCCTTCCGCCTTCAGGTAGGTCGCGCCACGCTCGAGCTGGTTCATGATGGCGTTGGCGATTGCCTCAGATGAGTCGGAGACGATGAGCACGCCCTTGGCCGCGTACGCGCCTTCCAGCACGAAGTCGACGATGCGCGAAAAGACGTAGCTGGCCAGCAGGGTGTACATCATCCGTTCGAGGTTCAGGTAGGACAGGCTGGCCAGCAAGACAACCACGTCAAACCCCAGCAGCGAGCGGCCCATTGGGATCCCGGTCTGTTTTTCCAAAATGCGCGCGATGACGTCCGAGCCGCCGGTGGTGCCGCCGCGCCGGTAAATCAGGCCGCTGCCGATCCCGCCGAAGAGCCCGGCCATCACGCCGGCGATGAACAGGTCGTGGTGAATGTCCAAACTGACGGGCACGCGCTGCCAGACCCACAGGAACACTGACAACATCACCGTGCCGTAGACCGTGTAGGCGAGGGCCCGCTTGCCCAGGAACTTGTAGCCCACAATAATCAGCGGGATGTTTAGGACCAGGGTCGAGTAGGCGGGGTCGATGTGCCACCAGTAGCGGATCAAGAGCGTGATGCCGGTGATGCCGCCTTCCGCCAGGTGGTTGGCGATGTTGACGGTGACTAGGCCGAACCCGTACAGGGCACAGCCCACCGTGATCAGGGCCAGATCCATCACCATTCGCTGCGTTTTTTTTGTCATGCCATCACGCCTCCTGAGCTGCTTGCCCCTTAATCTTACCAGACCTTCGCTGTGGTGCGGTGAGTTTGCTATGATAGAAGGGAGAAAAAGGAGCAAAGTAATGAAAATTGATTTGAGCCATCCGGATTTCCAAGCGGCGATCCCGATCATGAAAAAAATTGAGGCGGCCGGCTACGAGGCCTATTTCGTCGGCGGCAGCGTGCGCGACGCCTTGCTGGGCCTGCCGATCCACGACGTTGACATCGCCAGCTCGGCGTACCCGGAGGAGATCAAGCAGATTTTTCCGCGAACGGTCGACACCGGCATCCAGCACGGCACCGTGATGGTGCTGCATCACGGCGTCGGCTATGAGGTGACCACGTTCCGGACGGAATCCGGCTACCAGGACTTCCGCCGGCCCGACCATGTCACCTTCGTGCGCTCGCTCAAAGAGGACCTCAAGCGCCGCGATTTTACGGTCAACGCGCTGGCCGTGCGCCACGACGGCACCGTGATCGACATGTTTGACGGCCTGAGCGACCTCGACCACAAGGTGCTGCGCGCGGTCGGCGATCCGCACGCCCGCTTTCACGAGGATGCGCTGCGGATGATGCGCGCGGTGCGCTTCCAAAGTCAGCTCGGGTTTGCCATCGAACCGGCCACCGAAAGCGCGATTGCGACCAATGCAAAGCTGCTGGCCAAAATTTCCGTGGAACGCACGGCGACCGAGTTTACCAAGCTGCTGATGGGGCAAGACCGGCAGGCGGGGCTGACGACCTTCATCGACACCGGGCTGTACGCTTACGCGCCGCAGCTGAAGGGGCAGGTGGCGGCGCTGCGCCAGCTGGCAGGATTGTCCGCCCCACAGTTTAAGGACGCCGCCATCGGCTGGACGCTGCTGGTGCACCTGACTGGCCTGAATGCGGAAAAGCTGCTGCGGGCCTGGAAACAGGCCAATGATTTGATCCGCCTGACCACCAGCGCCGCGCAACTGCTGAAGCAGTTGCCGGGGGCCGATGCCTGGGCGTTGTATCAGGCCGGCAAAGCCGCTGCAGCCGTTGCCTTTACGGCCGAGCAGGCACTGAATTCTGACTTTGACCTGGCGCAGGCAGAGGCGGCGTACGCGGCGCTGCCGATCCACGCCAAAGCGGAGCTGGCGATCGACGGTAAAACGCTGATGGCCAGCGGGTTTAAGCCGGGGCCGCAGCTGGGCCAGACGCTGAACCTTTTGGAGCGTGCCGTGGTGTTTGGTCAGCTGCCAAACGACCAGGCCGCCTTGCTGGCAGCGGCGCAGAAATAAATAAACTAACATCATTTCTTTGGCGATCGGGTCGCAGCCCGGTCGTTTTTTGGTACTCCAGCGGCAATCAAGTCAATTTTTTCTGTGCAGGTTCCATGTTATGATGGTGAACAGAAGAAGCGAGGATGACTATGCAAACATTGACTGCGGAAGGCGTGCGCAAGGCGTACGGCGATAAGCAACTGTTCACAGATTTAGATTTTCTGATCAACGAAGGCGACCGCGTTGGGCTGATCGGCGTCAACGGTACCGGCAAAACGACCCTGCTCAACGGCATCGCCGGCACCGATCCGTTTGACGCCGGTGACATCACCACCCCGAAAAATTATCGGATCAGCTATCTGGCGCAAAAGCCGGCGCTGGATGCGGACAAGCAGATCATGGACGCGATCTACGGCGGCACCTCACCGGTATTTGCGGCGATCCGCACTTACGAAAAGGCGCTGGCCGAATACACCAAGGCGCCCATGGATGCCGCCACGCAGGAGGCCTACACCAAAGCCGACGCCAAAATGACGCAGCTGGACGCCTGGGACGCAGAGACCAACATCAAAACGATCCTGACCCAGCTGCACATTTCTGACCTCAACCAAACGATCGGCAGTTTGTCCGGGGGCCAGCAGAAGCGGGTCGGACTGGCGCAGGTGCTGATCGAAGCGCCTGACCTGCTGATGCTGGACGAGCCGACCAACCACCTGGACTTTGACTCCATCGACTGGCTTGAATCGTACCTGGCGAAGTACAAAGGGGCGCTTTTGGTCGTCACCCATGATCGCTACTTTCTAGATCACGTCACCAACGTCATCTGGGAACTCGACCGCGGCCAGCTGCACCGGTACACCGGCAACTACGAGGCCTATGTCGAACAAAAGGCCGCGGCCGATGAGCGCGATGCGGCCAGCTCGCACAAGCAGCAGCAGCTTTACAAGCAGGAGCTGGACTGGATGCACGCCGGCGCTCAGGCCCGCACCACCAAGCAGCAGGCCCGCATCAACCGCTTTGTTGATCTGAAGGAAAATATGAACAGCCAGCCGGCCCAGAACGGCACCGTCGAAATGAAGGTAGCGTCCACGCGTCTGGGCAAAAAGGTGATTGAATTTGCCCACGCCAACCTGACGCTTGGCAGCCACCGCATCCTGAGTGATTTCTCGTGGCTGGTCCAGCCGGGCCAGCGCATCGGCATTTCGGGGCTCAACGGCGCCGGCAAGTCGACGCTGCTCAACGTGATCGCCGGCAAGGTCAAGCTGGACAGTGGTACTTGTGTGCTGGGCGAAACCGTGAAGCTGGGCTATTACACCCAGCTGGCCGTTGATCTGGACCCGACCAAGCGCGTGATCGCCTACCTGCAAGAGGCAGGCGAGGAGCTGGTGACCAATGCCGGTGAGCGCATTTCGGTCACCCAGCTGCTCGAGCAGTTCCTGTTTCCTCGCAGCATGCACGGCGAGCTGATCTCGCGCCTGTCCGGTGGCGAAAAGCGCCGGCTGTACCTGCTGCGGATCCTGATGAGCCAGCCCAACGTGCTGCTGCTCGATGAGCCGACCAACGACCTGGACGTGGCGACTTTGACCGTGCTGGAGGATTACCTGCGCCAGTTTCCGGGCACGATAATCACCGTCTCGCATGACCGGTACTTCCTGGATAAGGTCGCCGATAACTTGCTGTTCTTCGAGGGCAATGGCCGCATCGACCGCCATGTCGGGCTGTTCACCGACTACCTGAAGAAAATGCGGGCAGACGAAGAGCAAAACACGGCGCCTAAATCTAAACCGGTGGCCACTGCGGCGCCGGCCCAGCCTGAAGCCAAGGCCGAAAAGACCAAGCTGACCTACGCGGAACAAATCGAGCACGACGACCTGCAGAAGAAAATGGATGCCTTGGACGATGAGATCACCGCACTGAAAAAGGAAATGAGCACCATCAGCGGCGAGGATTACGTCAAGCTGGGCGACCTTCAAAAGCAGATCGATGATAAAAACGCGGCGCTCGACAAGATGTTTGACCGCTTTGCCGCCCTTGACGAGTACGTTTCGGATTAGGAGGAACACGCATGCCAGTCACAGAACAGCCGTACTTGGACCTGCTGAAGCAAATTATGGAAACCGGCGATTTTAAAGGCGACCGCACGGGCACTGGGACCTACTCGATTTTTGGCGCCCAGCTGCGGTTCGACCTGAGCAAAGGGTTTCCCTTACTCACCACGAAAAAAGTCCCGTTTGGTCTGATCAAAAGCGAGATGCTGTGGTTCTTGCACGGCGACACCAACATTCGCTTCCTGCTGCAGCACCATAACCACATCTGGGACGAGTGGGCGTTCGAGCGCTGGGTCGAGTCGCCAGAGTACACCGGCCCTGATATGACCGACTTCGGCCGGCGCCGGCTCAAGGACGCTGATTTTGCCAAGGTCTATCAGGCGCAAATGCAGGCGTTCGATGATAGAATTCTAGCTGACGAAACTTTCGCCAAAAAGTATGGCACCTTGGGCAACGTGTACGGCAAGCAGTGGCGCGCCTGGGCAACCAGTCGCGGCGACACCATCGACCAACTGGGCAACGTCATCGCGGCCATCAAAAAAACGCCGAACTCCCGGCGCCTGATTGTCTCGGCGTGGAACCCGGAGGACGTGCCGACCATGGCGCTGCCGCCGTGCCACACGCTGTACCAGTTCTACGTCAATGAAGGCAAGCTCTCGCTGCAGCTGTACCAGCGCAGCGCGGACATGTTCCTCGGCGTGCCGTTTAACATCGCCAGCTACGCGCTGTTGACCCATTTGGTGGCCCAGGAAACCGGGCTGCAGGTCGGCGAGTTTATCCACACGTTCGGGGATGCGCACATTTACACGAATCACGTCGATCAGGTCGCCGAGCAGCTCAGCCGCACGCCGCGCAATAGCCCGCAGCTGGTGCTGACACCGGGCAAAACCATCGACACGCTGACCATGGCAGACATCAAGGTGAAGGATTACGACCCGTATCCCGCCATTAAGGCGCCGGTCGCGGTCTGAGCACCACAGGAGGATCCGATGATCGCATTTGTTTGGGCCCAGGACCAAGCCGGCACGATCGGCAAAAACGGCAAGCTGCCGTGGCACCTGCCCGATGACCTGCATCAGTTCAAGCAGCTGACCCTGGGCCAGCTGACTGTGATGGGCCGGACCACTTATGAAGGCCTGCCGAAGCGGCCGCTGCCGGGGCGCACGAATATTGTGCTGACCCACCAGGAAGACTACCAGGCGCCAGGGGCGGTGGTCGTGCACGACCGCGCAGAGTTGCTCGCCTATGCTTCGACTCACCCGCAGCAGCGCCTGATGATCGTCGGCGGGGCCCAGGTGTTCATGGCCTTTGCCGACATCGTCGACCGGTTGTACGTGACCAAGCTGGCCGGCACTTTTCAGGGCGACGTCAAAATGCCGCCCCTGGATTGGGCCGCGTTTAAGCAGATCGCGAGTCGCGAGGTCATCGATTCCGACCCACGCAAGACGCATGTGTTTGAAACCTGGGCGCGCAAATAAACAAAAAGTGCCGGCGCAGAGGAATTTTTCTCCGCGCCGGCACTTTTTAATTTGGCCTGTTAGACAAATAAGTAAATCGAGGCGTACATGCAGGCTGAGCCAATCATCACAAACAGGTGCCAGATGACGTGAATGTACGGGATCTTTTTCTGCGAGTAAAGCAAGGCGCCAAAGGTGTAGGCGACGCCGCCGGCCACCAGCAGCCAGAAGCCGATGCGGCCTAAGTGGGCCCACAGCGGCTGCATGCCGATCAGGCACATCCAGCCGAGGATCACGTAAATGGCGGTTTCCGCGCCGCGAAAACGCCCGAGGAAGAAGAGCTTGTAGGCGATTCCGGCGGCGCACAGCAGCCAGATCGCGGCCAACAGTCCCCAGCCGAGTGGCCCACCGATCGCTACGAGACAGTAGGGCAGGTAAGAGCCGGCAATCAGGATGAAGACGCTGGAATGGTCAATCACTTGCAGGACATGGCGCGCCTTAGTGAAGTAAAACCCGTGAAACAGCGTCGAGCCCAGGTAGAGGATGATCAGCGAAATGCCGAAACCCAGGAAGGTGACCAGGCGGAGTGTGGTCGTGGCCTTGAACGCTAGAGCGACCGTTCCGACAACGGATAGCCCCAGCGCGAAGGCGTGCGTCACGGCGCTCAGCATCTGGTCGTTAAAGTTATAGTATGCGGATTTAAATGGTTTGCTCAATTGCATCGGCTACCTCCCTGACTCTTTAGGTTTATGATACCATGTATAAAGCGTCAAATCAATTTCATCTAGTATTAAAAACCAAGTTCCCTGTTACTGACAAATTGGGGTGGGCTTTGGTATACTGGACGCAGTGCAAAACTACCTACAGAAAGCGTGGCTCAAATGGCAAACATCAAACTGGTGACGGATTCCTCAATTCAGCTGACCCCGGAAGAGATCGCGAAGTACGACATTCACGTTATCCCGCTGACGATCATGATTGATTCCACCGTGTACGTGGACGGTGAGACGATCACGCGCGCCGAGTTTATGGATAAAATGGCGGCAGCCTCGGCGCTGCCGAAAACGTCGCAGCCGGCGATTGGCACTTTTCTGGATACGTTCAACGAACTGACCGCTGACGGCAGCGAGGTGCTTGCCGTGCACATGCTAGAGGCCATTTCTGGCACGGTCAATTCCGCGCGCCAGGCCGCCGAGCTCTGCAAGGGCAAAGTGACCGTGGTGGACTCCCAATTCACCGACCGCGCGCTGTCCTTTCAGGTGATTGAGGCCGCCAAGGCGATTCAAGCCGGCAAATCGATGGCCGAGGTGGTCAAGCGCATGGCCGTTATCCGCGACCACACCAAGCTGGTCATGGGCGTCTCCACGCTGGACAACTTGGTCAAGGGCGGGCGCATCAGCCGGGTGTCGGGGATGCTGTCCTCGCTGCTCAACATCAAGGTGATCCTCGAAGTCACCGGCGGCGAGCTCAAGGCGCTGCAAAAGGGCCGCGGCATGAAGACTTTAGTCAACTTTGCCGACAAGACGGTTGAGCAAATGGCCAAGCTGGGCAACGTCAAGAGCGTTGGCGTGTCCTACGCCGGCGGCAAGAAGCTGGCCGAGGACATCGGTGCCAAGGTCAAGGCGGCACTGCCGAACGCGGAGCTGCTGGTGCGGCCAACGGACCCTGTGATTGCGACGCACACCGGCGATGGCGCCTTTGCAATCACGTACTACGTCGACTAAAATAGAGCCATTCGGGCCGGGATTCCCGGTCCTTTTTTTAATTGAAGGAGGCCGCCATGAAAAAACACAGATTGCAGCACGGGTTGCTGGGCCTCTTGACGATTCTTGCGACGGCCGTGGTCACGTTCTTGATCTGGCAGGTGGCGGGGCCCAAGGCTCAGCCGATTCATCTAAGGGGGCAGGTGCAGCAGGTCAAGACCCTGCGCCTGGCCGCGGTCGGCGATTCGCTGACCCACGGCGTCGGTGACGAAACCAACAACGGCGGCTACGTCGGCCTAATCAAAGGGGACTTGGAAAGCTCCGGTGTCTACCAGGTCGACACGTCGAACTACGGCGTGACCGGCGACACCAGCACGCAGATCCTGAAGCGGGTCAATGCGCAAAAAAAGCTGCGCACCGATGTCGAGCACGCGGACATCCTGACGGTGACGGTGGGCGGCAACGACTTGATGCACGTGCTGCAAAAGAACCTGCTGTCCATTTCGACCAAGGACGTGACCAGCGGTGCCACTACTTATCGGCGCCACCTGACCAGCCTGCTTAAGGCGCTGCGCCAGCTCAACCCGAAGGCGCCGGTGTACGTGTTCGGCGTCTACAATCCGTTCTATGTTTATTTTCCCAATCTGACCGCGATGACCACCAGCGTGAAGACTTGGAATAATACAACACAGGCGGCGCTGGGTGACTTCGACCACATGTATTACGTCGATATCGATTCGGTGCTGACCAAGGGCGCGAACACGCAGGCCAACAGCAAGGCGGACAAGAAAAAGCTGGAGTCGGCGATGTCCGGCAGCAGCAAGAACCCGCTGATTTTCGAGTCGGATCACTTCCACCCGAACAACGCCGGGTACGCGCTGATGACGTCGCAGTTATGGAAAAAGATGCAGGCAACTGAAAGTACGTGGGAGAAATAAGTATGCGAGAAGCCAAGGCCCGCTCGCGGGCAACTAAATCTGAATTAAACAAGCCGCGCGGCCGCTTCAATCTCTGGAAGTGGGTGTGCCTGATCCTGATTGGGCTGATGCTCGGCACCGGCGTCTGGCTGGCGCATGCCGTCTTGACGCCGGTCGACCAAAGCTATTCGACGCAGGACACGACGACCGGCGATCCAGCCATGACGGTGTCCTTGACCAAGCGTCAGGCCAACGAGATCATTTCGTATTACCTGAACGATTTTCAAAAAGACAGCAACGTGAAGTACTCGCTGACGCTGGCTGACCAGGCGGTGCTTGACGGCTCGTTCAAGTTCTTCGGCCAAAAAGTAGGGTTCAGCCTGTTGTTTGACCCGCTGGTCCTGAAAAACGGCAACGTCGAGCTCAAGGCCCGGCAGCTGAATGTTGGCAGCTTACCCGTGCCGATCTCGTACGTGATGAGTTACGCCGCCGGCAACTTCAAGCTGCCTAAATGGGTCAGGATGAATAGCAAGCAGAAGACGGTTGTGCTAGACTTGAACAAATTCAAGATGGCCAACGGCATGCAGCTGAAGGCCGATAAAATCGACCTGCCGAATTCGCAGATCGACTTCTCGGTTTACCTGCCGAAAAAGTAACCGGCAGGGCCGTGCGTGAAATAAGGGGGAAAATTGTAATGGCTGAAACAGCAATTTTTGCAGGTGGGTGTTTTTGGTGCATGGTCAAGCCGTTCGAGGAGCAGCCAGGCATTTTGAACGTCGTGTCTGGTTACACCGGCGGCCACGTCGCCAACCCGACCTACGCCGAAGTGAAGGCCCACAAGACTGGGCACACCGAAGCAGTGCGGATCACGTTTGACCCAAGCATCGTTTCCTACGAGGACCTGTTGAACACATACTGGCAGCAGACCGATCCAACCGACGCCATGGGCCAGTTCCAAGACCGCGGCGACAACTACCGGCCGGTGATTTACGTGGCGAATGCCAAGCAGCGTGCGGCCGCCGAGGCGTCGAAGAAGGCGCTTGAAGCCAGCGGCCGGTTCGACAAGCCCATTGTCACCTCGATTGAGGACGCCAAGCCGTTCTACGAAGCTGAGCCGGAGCATCAGCAGTTTTATGCCCACAACCCGCGGCGCTTTGCCGAGGAACACAAGCAGCGTCAGGAATTCATCGACAAAAACTGGAGGGACGCCTAATGCGCCAAAGCTTTTATCAGTACCTGATGACCCTACGCAACCCCAATGATCACGGTGAAATTGCGAATTTCGCCCAGAATGCGTTTTTTGACCAGGCGTTTCCGAAGCAGGAAACTGATTTTGAAAAGCTTTCGAATTACCTTGAGCTAAACGCCGGCTATCTGCCGAGCATGAGTGTTTTCGACCAGGCGTACAACATGTACCTGAGTCACGAGCACATCGGAAGGAATTAAAGCATGGATAACGACCCAGAAAACAAGCAGTCGACCCCGGAGCCAAAGCCAGACCCAAAGCCAGACCCAACGCCGGAGCCGACGCCGACTCAGGAATCAGCCAACAAGCGCGCGCCTTACCGGTTCTCGAAGTGGGCGACCGCGGTGATTGCCGTCGTCGCCCTGCTGGTTGGCGGCGGCCTTGGCTACGCACTGCACCCGGAGTTGAACCCTGGCGATAAGCTGGCGGTGCCGCCGGCCTTTTACAAGGTCATCTCGACCTATAACTCCATCAAATCCAGCTACTACAAGCCGGTGTCTTCGACCAAACTGGCCAATGGAGCGATCAACGGGATGATGGAGAGCCTGGGCGACAAGTTCTCGACTTACCTGCAGGACAACGACAAGAAGGACCTGGACGACACCATGTCCGCCAGCTTCGGTGGGATCGGCGCGACGGTTGAGCAAAACGGCACCAAGCTCACCGTTCAAAGCGTTCAACCCGCCAGTCCGGCGAAAAAGGCGGGGATCCGCGCCGGCGACCAGCTGATGGCGGTCAACGGCAAGTCCGTTGAAAAGCAGTCCGTCAGCGAAGCAGTCACCAAGATCCGCGGTAAGATCGGCACCACGGTCAAAGTCACGATTCGCCGCGACAACGCTGATCAAACCGTCACGATGAAGCGGGCGCAGATCACTCAGGCGACCGTGACATCCGCGCTGAACAAGACCGATAAATCAGTCGGTGTGATCACCGTGGCCAGTTTCTCTGACCCGACTGCGACCCAGTTCGAGAACGCCGTCAAGAAGTTGCGCAAGCAAGGCGCCAAGAAGTTCATCGTCGACTTGCGGGGCAACGGCGGCGGCGAGCTGAACACGGCGCTGCGGATGGCGTCGATGGGGCTGAAGAACGGTCAAACTATCGTCAAGGTCCAGGACCGCGCCGGCAAGACGCAGGTCTACAAGGCTGGCAAGGGTTACGACGAAGGCTTTAAGATCAACGCCCCAATCGCCATTTTGATCGATGGTAATTCGGCGTCGGCTTCTGAGATCCTGGCCGCAGCCTGGCACCAAGGCGCAGGCGTGCCGCTGATCGGCAGCCAGAGCTACGGCAAGGGCACGGTGCAAAATGTCGCGCAGCTCGGGGACAACGCCGAGGTCAAGCTGACGGTCGCCAAGTGGCTGACGCCGAACGGCACCTGGATCAACCATAAGGGCCTGACACCGACCATCAAGGCTGATTACCCGGCCTGGGCCAAAATTGCCGGCTTTGCGACCGTCAACATGAAGCTTGGCGATGAAAGCAACGATGTGAAGTCGCTGCAGACGTCGCTGGCGGCGCTGGGCTATGACGTGGGCGCGGTCAACGGCTACTTTGGCCCGACCGTGCAAGCGGCGGTCCGGAAATTCCAGCAAGACAATCATCTGCCTGTCACCGGCGAAACCAATGACGCGACGCTGACCAAGATGATCACGCTGCTTTCGGCCAAGTTGCAAACTGATGACGCGGCGATGGATGCCGCCGTCAAACAGTTAGACAAGTAAATTGATGCGTTCCGTTTCGAAAATTGAAACGGAACGTTTTTTGTTGCCTGAACTAATCCCCGAGATAAGGGGGAAATGCTGATTGGCAAGGGTCCGCACCGGCTTTTGGCGGTGCGTTTTGCTACGATAAAAGTAGTCTTTAGACATGACAATAGTTTGACTAAGTTTGACGTTTAGGCTGATATTAGTTAACATAATCATGTACCCTTCTTTTCTGAAAGGATTGATTAAATGAGAACAGTCTCGTTAAAGATCTTAGACGACGCGATCGAAATGGATGTGCCCCAGGCGAAGGCAGAACTGCAGCCGCGGCACATGGTGATTCGGTATGACCCGGATCAGTCGATTGGCGAAAATCTTGAAAACATTCGTGTGAAACTAGTCGGCGTCGATTTTGACGCCATCATCATTGAGAACCCCTTGACCTATCCGTTCTCCGACACGGTCGTGGGGCTGCATCACCAGCGCATTGATATCGGGCTGGCGCTGACCAACATGTTTAACGTGCCCGTGCTGGCACGGCCAACGGTGACCAAGGGCGGCTTGGACCAGGCGTTTAACACCAAACAGCGTTACAACAGCTGGCACCTGGACTACTACGGCGAGTACCAGGGCAAGCGCAACTTCGGCCAGGAGGCCATGCTGACCATTGGCAATGGTTACTACGGCCTGCGCGGGGCCTATGTCGAAAGCCATCCCGACGATGACAACTATCCCGGCCTGTACGTGGCCGGCGTCTACAACCAAAACACGACGCCCGTCAACGGCCGCAACGTGGTCAACGAGGACCTGGTCAACCTGCCGAACGCGCAGGCGCTGACCATCGGCATCGACCACGCCAACCCGTTCAAGATCCGCCACAGCAATATCAATGACATTTACCGCAGCCTGGATTTGAAAACCGGCCAGCTCACCACGACGCTGATGGTCGCGTTTGGCACCGGCCACCAAATGATGGTGCGGGCGACCAAGGTGGCGGACATGAAGCACTGGCACCGGCTGGCGATCCGGTACGAGTTCACACCGCTGAATTTTGCCGGCAGTGTGCAGGTATACGGCACCATCGATGGCGACGTCGTGAATGACAACGTCGCGCGCTATGACCAGTTCGATCAGCACCACATCAACGTGACCGGCATGGCTAGTGCTGCCAACAAGGCGCTGCTGACAGGGGCCACCAAGAACTCCGACATCGACTTTGCCATTGGCAGCAAAATGAGCAGTCCGAACGTGGACCTGACCCGGCGCGTGGCCACGACGACGGGCTCAAAAGCGCTCCGGCAAACCGTTGACCTGACCGTCGAGCCGGGCAAGGTTTACACAATCGATAAGACAGTGGCCATTTACACCAGTCGGGAAAACGGTGATGAGCCGCTGGACACCGCCGTCTGGGACGAGCTGGACGAGGAGACATTTGAGGACACGGCCAAGAGTACGAAAGACTTTTACGCCGACGTGTGGCGCGATACCGACATCGCGATTCAAGGCGACACAATCAGCCAAAAGCTGACCCGGGTCAATATTTTTCACCTGTTCGTGTCCGGGTCCGCGCTGGCCAGCGACCAGCTGGACGCGTCCGTGGGCGCCCGTGGGCTGCATGGCGAGGCGTATCGCGGCCACGTGTTCTGGGACGAAATGTTTGTCATGCCGTTTTACGCGTCGCACTCACCGAAAATTGCCAAGGCGATGCTGGGTTACCGCTATCAGCGGCTGCCGGCAGCCCGCGAGTACGCGAAGAGCATCGGCAAAAAAGGCGCCATGTACCCGTGGCAGTCGGGGATGAGAGGCGACGAGCAATCGCAGTTCGTCCACCTGAATCCGTTGACTAACCAGTGGGATCCAGACAACTCCCGGCGCCAGCGTCACGTTTCCTTGGCGGTGGCGTACAATGTCTGGCTGTACTGGCACGTCACCGGTGATGACCAGTTCATGAAAGACCAGGGTCTGGAAATGCTGCTGTCGATTGCGAAGTTCTGTCTCAGCATGGCGACCCTCGACCCGAAGACCGGACGGTATCACATTAGCGGCGTCATGGGTCCGGATGAGTACCACGAAAGCTATCCGAACAGCGACGAAGACGGCCTGACCGATAATGCCTACACCAACATCATGACGGCCTGGCTGTTCCAGCTGATCGGGCAACTGCGCCCGCAGTTTACCAAGGACGCGTACGACGCGGCCGCCAAGCGGGCCGATTTTTCCGCCAAGGATTTTGATCAGCTCGATGTCGTGCGGCGTAAGCTGACGCTCGATATCAACGACAACGGCATCATCGGCCAGTTCGCCGGCTACTTCAGACTGCCAACGCTGGACTTTGACGCCTACCACAAGAAGTACGGCGACATTTCGCGGATCGATCGCATCCTGAAGGCGGAGGGCAAAACGCCGGACGCCTATCAGGTGGCGAAGCAGGCTGACACCATGATGGCGTACTTCCTGCTTGATCCGGCCACCATCGAAGGCCTGATCGCCGACATGGGCTACAAGCTGCCGGCGGATCATTTTGCGCAGAACTTGGAATTCTACCTCGAGCGGACGACGCACGGCTCCACGCTGTCGCGGATCGTCTACGCGGTCTTGACGCGGATGGACAACCGGCGCGACCAGTCCTGGAAGCTGTTCCATCAGGCCTTGTTCTCGGATTACTACGACATTCAAGGTGGCACTACCGCGGAAGGCATTCACCTGGGCGTCATGGGTGCCACGCTGCATGTGGAGGAAACTCTGTACGGCGGCGCGGATTTGCTGGGCGACGAGCTCCGGTTCGACCCGGAGCTGCCAAGCCAGTGGCAACAGCTGCACTACCAGCTGCACTTCCAAGGGGCTGAAGTTTCAGTCACCGCCGATCATCACGCGCTGACACTGAAGGCAGACAAGCCGATTAAGGTGAAAGTCGCAGGCAAGCCGGTGGCACTGACTGCTGGCAAACCGGTTACCGTCGATTATCGTTAGGAGGCATTTCATGACAACATTTGAGCAAATTAAAGGCGCCGTGTTCGATTTGGACGGCGTGATCACCGATACGGCAAGGTTCCATTCACAGGCCTGGAAGCAAATCGCCGATAAGGTCGGCGCCGGCTGGGACGATGACCTGGCGGACAGCCTGAAAGGCATTGACCGGATGGCCTCACTTGACCTGATCTTGAAGCACGGCGGTAAGCAGAACGACTTCAGCGATGCCGAAAAAGAAGCGCTGGCCACCGAAAAGAATACCCGCTACTTGAAGTTGGTCGATACTCTAACGCCAGCCGATATTCTGCCTGGCATTCAGGCGTTTCTGGATGCGCTGCAGGCCGGCGGCTACAAGCTGGCGCTGGCGTCCGCGTCCAAAAACGCGCCGCGGGTGCTGAAGAACCTGGGGCTCACTGAGTACTTCCCGCACATTGTCGATCCCGCGACCCTGACCCACGGCAAACCAGACCCGGAGATTTTCGTCAAGGCGGCGGCAAGTATCGACTTGGCCCCTGAGGCCTGCATCGGGATTGAAGACGCCGCGGCCGGAGTGCAAGGTATTAACGCCGCCGGCGAAGTCTCGGTCGGCATTGGCGATGCTGAAGTCCTGCACGAAGCCGACATTATTTTCCCATCGACTGCCGAGTTGACGCTGCCGAACATCAAGGCCGCGATGGAAAAGGGCGATGTGAATGCCTAAAGCAGTCGTCTTTTTCGATTTGGATGGCACGTTGCTACGCGATGACAAGTCGCTGGCCAAAAGCACGCTGACGGCCATCGATCAGCTGCGGCAAAATGACGTGCTGCCGGTGATCGCAACCGGGCGCAACATTTTCGAGATTCAGTACGTGCTGGATCAAACCGGTATCGATTCAATCGTTTCGGCCAACGGCAGCTATGTCCAGTACCAGGGCCGCAAGCTGGACGCGGCGGTGATCCCGCAACCGTTGATCGAAGCGTTCAACGCCTTTGCCGCAAAGCAAGGCGATCCGGTGGCCTGGTTCAATAACCAGACGTTCGCGTTGAGCCGCGAAACCGAGGCTACCCGGGAAAATTTTGCCTTGCTGAAGCTGGACGCCAAGGTGATCCCGGACTGGTACCAAACGCACGAGGTCAATTTTCTGTTTGTGTTCAACACAGGCAAGGAAGACTTGTACAATCGGCAGTTTGCCGGCCAGCTGGACCTGGTCCGCAATAACCCGCGCGGTCTGGACACAATGATGGCCGGAGTGTCCAAGCGGACGGGCATTCTGACGCTGCTGAATGAAGCAGGGCTGTCTGGCACGCCGACGTACGGCTTTGGCGATGAGCTCAACGACGAACAAATGCTGAAGCTGGTCGACCATCCCGTGGTGATGGGCAATGGCAATCCGAAAATGAAGGCGCTGGCGGACTACGTGACCAGCGATAACATGCACGACGGGATCGTTCAAGGACTGCAACATTTCACTTTGATTTAAACTAATCCGTGATTAACCAAAAAAGCGGACACTTTCACCTGCAACAACCGGTGAAAGTGTCCGCTTTAGTGTGGCGGCGCTAATTGAGCCTGAGAAGTTGCTCGGCGTTACGGTGGCCGATTTGTTCTTTGGCAGCATCATCCAGGATCGACTCATTCAAAAAGCCAGCGACTTGGTCCTTGGCTAAGACGTAAGGAAAGTCCTCCGACCAGATGATGTGACTTGGGCCGACTTCGGCCAACGTGAGGGCAAACTGCGGCTTCGTGAACATCCCCGATGGGGTGACATAGACGTTTGACTTGTAGTAGTCGGAGAATTTGCGGTCGAGATTTACCTTGGCAACCCCGGTCATGAGGTCGAGCCGTTCCAAGAAGTTCGGGACCATTTCGCCCCAGTGACCGGAAATCAGGTGCAGGTTCGGGTACTGGTCGAACAGCCCGCTGCAAATCAGCCGGACCATTTGCACGCCGGCCTCTTCGTGCCAGCCCCAGCCCGCCATACTCAGAATATTGGCAACGCGGTCATCGTAGGATGGGCTCTGGAACCGTTCGCGGTCGGCTTTCGTCGGCATCCCTGGGTGTAGGTAAAGTGGCACGTTCAGCTTTTCCGCCTCGGCAAAAATGGGGCGGTACTGCGGCTCGTCAAGGTAGTGTCCGAACGGCAGGCCGGCGATCATCGCGCCTTGAAACCCCAGCTGGTTCACGGTGCGCGCAAGTTCTTCCGCTGCGGCCTCGGGATCTGTCATCGGCAGGACGGCAAATCCGCCGAAACGGCCCGGGTACTTGCTGATCTTTGCAGCCAGCGTGTCGTTGGTGTGCTGGCAGGCGGCGACGGCTTGCGCCTTGTCCGGGATCATGGCGCCGCTGGGGCCGGAGTTGGAAAGGACCTGCATGCTGATGCCGTACTTATCCATATAGGCAATTTTCTTGTCAAAGTCCATGGACAACTCGTCAATTTGCGTGGGGTTATTGCCCTTGGTTGCTTTTTGCTGGGCGGCGGTCATGGTTTCCTTGTGCGGCAGCTGATAATGTTCTTCAATTGTAATGATTTTTGTCATGTTGACTCGCTCCTACTTGTCGCTATTCAGCCAATCATTGGTCGTGTCCATAAACTTCTCCACCGACTTCGGCTGATCCAGGCCCGGCAGATCATCGCTGGCCTTGACGCCGAGGTCCTTGAGCACGATCGCCAGGTTCTTGTAACTGTCCCGTGCACCAACAACAGGCTTGATGTCCTTCGGGGTGACGGGCAGCAGAGTGTCGCGCTCGTAAATCGGGGTCATTGAGTAAATCTTCCACTCGCCGCTGACCTTTTTCAGCGAGTAAACCAGCCGAACGTAAATCAGGTTGTCCATGGTCTGACCTTGCACTGGGGTACGGCCGGTCATGGTGGTCACCACGACCGCGACGGCTTTTTCGCCGTGCAGCCACACGAGGGTGTCGTGCATCTTGTGGGCCGGCAGGGAATCGGTTTGCGCATCAGGGGCCGGCTTCGAAGCGGCTAAAAAGCCATTGATGTCGCCCTTGTACCAGGAGATCTCAATGGTCGCGTCGTCGGTGTAGCAAGTGGCCATCCCATCCCACAGGCCGTAGTCCCGGGCATAGCGCTCGTAGTGGACCAGCTCTGTGATCTGCTCTTTGGCCAACATTTCGTCGACTGTCTTCGTGGTCGGCCGTTGTTCTTCAAATGTCATGAATCAAAACTCCCTTTCAGTGCGGTTCAACATTTTTCTGCATTAATAGTTTACAACTATGAAGTATAGTTGCATATTTAACACATGTCAACTATCATTGAATTAACGATTAAAGGCAGGAGGTGCCATATGGCCGAAAACAAAACAGACACGCGCACGTTCACGCAACTTTTTTCCGCACTGGCGCAGGAGATGGTGCAAAATCGCAGCCAAAACGGCCTGGGACTGACCCGGCTGCAGGGGCTGGCCTTGCGCAGTGTGAATCAGCGGCCAGGCATCACCATGACCGAGCTTGCTCAGCAGATCGGCATTACGAATCCGCAGCTGACGCGCATCGTGACCACGCTTGAGGACCGCGGGCTGGTCAAGCGCGAGCACAATCCGGAGAATCGCCGAGTGGTCAATGTCCAAAGCACTGAGCAGGGCGTGGCACTGATTGCGCAAAACGTTGAGGCCGTCGCGGCACGCTACGACCAGGCGCTGCAAACGCTGACGCCAGCCGAGCAAACCACCCTGGTCCGAGATTTGCAAACCAGTATGCGCCTGATGACAAAGGCTGGCATCCTCAAGGGACTCAAACAGCCCGTCGCGGCGGACCAAAGCCCGGCGCCAAAATAGTCGACGATGCACTCGTCCTGGTAAACGGAAATCAGACAGAAAACGGAGGCAGTCAACATGAAAGCAATCGTGATCGAACAAGCAGGTGGCCCGGAAGCGTTAAAACTCATGGAGGTGCCGACCCCTCAGGTCAAACCAGGCTGGAGTTTGGTGAAGGTGAAGGGCTTTGGCATCAACCGGTCGGAGATTTTTACCCGCAACGGTGAGTCGCCGACGGTCAAGTTTCCGCGCATCCTGGGCATCGAGTGTGTCGGTGAAATTGCGGCGACGACCGATGACGCGCACCTGCCCCGCGGCCAAAAAGTCGCGTGCCTGATGGGCGGCATGGGCCGGGCGTTCGACGGCGGGTATGCCGAGTACGTGCTGATGCCAAACCAGAGCATTTTACCGGTTACAACCAGTTTGAGCTGGGCAGAGTTTGCGGCCATTCCCGAAACTTACTTCACCGCATATGGCGCGCTGCATAACGCGCACAGCGACCGCGCCAAGCGCCTGTTGGTTCGTGGGGCGACCAGCGGGGTCGGCAGTGCCGCCATTAAGCTGGCCAAGGCCATGGACGCAACCATTAAAATCGCCGGCTCCACGCGCCACCAAGAGAAGTTTGCTGAGCTAAAAGCGATCGGCTGCGATGAACCGGTGCTGGATCAAGCCGGCAAAGTACAAACCAATGACAAGTTTGATGCCATCATTGAACTGGTGGGGACGGCGACGCTGACTGACTCGCTGGCGCACCTGAATCCACGCGGGTACTGCTGCCTGGTCGGGGGCCTAGCGAATCAGTGGACGGTGCCTGATTTTGACCCGTTTGTCATTCCGACCGGCGCCTCACTGACGTCGTTTGGGTCCGGCGCCGAAATCACGCCTGAGCGGTTCTCGAACATGATGCGGCTGATCGAAAACCATCACATCGATGTGAAACCGCGCAAGACGTTTGACTTGGCCCACACCGGGGAGGCCCAGGCTGCTTTAGACGAACCGGACAGCTTCGGCAAGGTGGTTGTTCTGCTTTAACTGAATCTTCCGGATACGAAAGCACCGCCATCTGCAACATGCAGGTGACGGTGTTTTTGTGGCCAGACGGAACTTACTGAGCCTGGTGAGGGACGCGATTCAGCCTGACTTGATCCCCAACCTCGGCGATGACGTCAAAGCCTGGGTCGTTGTCTAGCTCACCAAAGTTCAATTTCAGGGTGTGGCCGGTTTGCTCGACGGTGTGGACGCGTTCTTTGACCAGCATGCGCAGGGCCTCGGCGAAGGTGAAGTGGTTGGCTGCTTCCTGTTCCGCCTTGGCGAGGGTGTAGCCTTGGTCGATCATCGATTTCACAAAACTGATCGTGACAATGTCGCGGTAACTGTATCGCTTGTTTTGGCCTTCGCCGTGCCGGATGGGGTGCACGATGCCTTTTTTCTCCCAATACCGGATCTGCGTGGCCGTCGCGCCGGTGACCCGACTGGTTTCACCGATGCCCATTGACACGTCAAGGTCTTGGACCCGACGTTTGAATTCGAATTCATCCAAGGTTTTTCCTCCTATACCATTGACATGCAAACACAACTGACGTAATATTTTCAACTGTGATTATAACACAATGTTATATTCGAGCAACGAAAAATTAGATAGGGAGCCTAAAACATCAGATGGATAGTCTAAAAAATGCTAAAGATGTGAATGGTAAGCCGATCCACGCAATGATGATGATCATCACCCTGCTAGTAGGGACCTTCACCACCGTCTTGAATCAGACCATTCTCTCAACCGCGTATCCGACCTTAATGAATACGTTCAATATTTCCACTTCGACAGTCCAGTGGCTGACGACAGGCTTCATGCTGGTCAACGGGATCATGATCCCGGTCACCGCGTTCCTGGTGAACAAGGTGCCGACCAAAATCCTGTACCTGTTTGCGATGAGCACGTTCCTGATCGGGACCATTGTCGCGTACGTCGCCGGCAACTTCGGCGTGTTGCTGACCGGTCGCTTGATTCAGGCCGTCGGGGTCGGCGTCACGATGCCGCTCCTGCAGAACATCATGCTGACGATTTTCCCGCCTGACAAACGTGGGGCAGCCATGGGGGTTGCCGGGATCGCCATCGGGGTCGCACCTGCCATTGGGCCGACACTTTCCGGCTGGGTCATTGACCAGTTCGGCTGGCGAATGCTGTTCGGCATGATCATCCCCGTCGCGGCTCTGGTTTTGATCAGCTCGTTCTTCTTCATGGCGAACGTCCTGCCTGACCGCAACCCGAAGCTCGACGTGCTGTCTCTGATCGAATCGACGATCGGCTTCGGCGCCTTGCTGTACGGCTTCTCCGAAGTCGGCGACAAGGGCTGGGGCTCGCCGATCGTGTACGGCTCCATTATTCTTGGGGTCCTGGTGATTGCGCTGTTCACGCACCGTCAGCTCAACTTGGACCAGCCGTTCTTGGAACTGCGCGTCTTCAAGACCAAGATTTTCACCTTATCCTCAATCTTGGGTTCCATTGCCAACATGGCGATGGTCGGGGCCGAAATGGTCATTCCGATGTACCTGCAGATCATTCACGGCAAAACGGCGCTGGAATCTGGACTCACGCTTTTGCCTGGGGCCATCATGATGGCGCTGATGAGTCCAGTCACTGGGAACATTTTTGACCGGATCGGGGCCAAGCGCCTCGCGCAACTTGGCCTGTTCCTGCTGGCCATTGCGACCGTGCCGTACGCGTTTGTCACGGCCAACACCCCATCGATTTACATCACCATGCTCTACATGGTCCGGATGTTCGGGATTTCGATGACGATGATGCCGCTGACCACCAACGGCATGAACGCGTTGCCGCAGAACATGATCGCCCATGGTACCGCCGTCAACAACACCGTGCGGCAGATCGCCAGCTCCATTGCAACGGCGATCATGATCTCTGTGCTGAGTGACGTCACCAATGCGTCCAAGCCGGCTAAGGCGCTTTTGACCTCGGATCCGCTGGCGTACAAGCACGCGTTCTTCAACGCGACCCTGAACGGCTACCACGCGGCGTTCTGGTTCGCAATCGGCTTTTCCACGCTCGGCTGGCTGCTGGCGTTCTTCCTGAACCAGAAGACGGGTTCCGTTGAGGTCGACCTCAAGGCAGACGCTAAAAAGGAGGCGGCAAAATGATTCTTTGGATACTGATCATTAGCACCGCCTTGCTGTTCCTCAGCTTCATGCTGATGAAAAACTCTTGGTTGCGCACGCTGCTCAGCGCTATTTTCTTGATCATCTTGCTGAGTGCCATCGCGCTGATCCAGAACAACGACGCGAACCACGTCGGCATGAAAAAGGTCACAACCGAATCCACGCAGGTGATTTACAGCGCGTCGCCGAGCCCACAGCTGAAACTGCTGCTGCACCAGGACATCGGCACCGCCGGCAAGCACAACGTGGTCATTTACAAGACCAGCGAAAAGGGCAAGGCAACGCACACAAAGGCTGACTACGACATTCACAACAAGGTCGTCAGCACCTCCGATAACGTCGCGCAGATGAAAGTCCGCCGCACCGAGTGGGTCTACAAGTCAGACTTTTATTCCACGCTGTTCGCCAACCAGAACAACCACTTGCTGGTCAGCCAGACCAACACGTTCTCGCTGCCTAAGGGTTGGTACAACCTGACCACCAAGCAGGCCAAGGAACTCGGTAAGCAGGCGAAAGCCATGCAGAACCCGAGTGCTGCGCAAAAGGCCGCGATGGGCCAAGCCATTCAGGCGCAAGTCGCCGCAGCGATGCAAAAGAATCCATCGATGAGTAAGGCGGATCAGCAGCAGCTGGTAAAACAGATCACTGCTAAGTACCAGCAGCAGGCGATGGCCAAGCTGATCAATCAGATTCAAGCTAAATACTAAGTTTGAAGAAGTCGTGTCTGAGAAGACACGGCTTTTTTTGTTCCCTGATCGGGTGATGATGTCTGCCTATTTTACGCATAGCGGCAGCGCCAGCGAGATTCGCATCAGTCTGCGGCCGAATCCTCGGGATTTTGCTACTACGACGGCCTTGGGCGCTGAGGCCATCGACTACGCGCCAGGGTGGGAGACAAAGAAGTAATAAAACGTGTTTTGGAAGTCGCGTCTGAAAAGATACGACTTTTTGCTGCCATTGAAAAAAGCACTGCCTTAAAAAGACAGTGCTTAAGGGCACCCACAAGCAAATTGTCGCGTACCGAGACTATTGTTCACCAAACTTTTGGGCGAAGTCGGTGATGATACGGCGGCTCTGCTTGGTCTGAATCAACGCCTTGCGCCACTGCGCCGGGGCTTGCTCGTCCAAGTGGCCGGCCGCATACAGACAGGCGGCGATTTGGGCAATCGTATCGGTGTCCTCGCCGAGGTTGGCTGCGGTCAGAATCAGGTCCTGCACAGACGCCGCATTCGCCGCACACCAAACGGCTGCTTCCAGCGAGTCAATCACGTAGCCGCTTGAGCGAATTTGGTCGCGCGGCGTGGCGAAAAAGTCTGGGTTCAAGACCCGGTCAAAATACGCGAACTCCTCGGCACGGAAGTCACCTTGATGCACCAACTGGCTGGCCTGCTTGAGTGCTTCGGCGAGCGCCTGGCCAGCCAGCAGCTGCCGCAGCGTCTCAACGTACAGGCAGCTGGCGATGATCGACCGCTCGTGGCCGTGCGTCACTGTGGTAAAGTCCGTGATGCGTTGCCGGCGATCCCGCCAGTTTTGCCCATCCAGGGCGAAGGCGAGGGGCGCAATGCGCATCAACGCGCCATTGCCGTTCGCGTTAGCCAACCGGCTGCCCGCCTCAGTTGCGGGCACGTGCCCCGTGTTAAAGCGGCTGATGGCCTCACTGGTGCCGATGCCAATATCGAAGCGAATGCCGTGCGGCGTGTAGTCGCCGTCCAGGTAAGCAGTGAACTTTTGCATCAGCTGGGTCGGGCCGCCGCCTTCAGTCAGCGTCTCCGCCAGGCACAAGGTCAGTGAGCTGTCATCTGACCATGAGCCGACCGGCTGATCATACGTGCCGTGGCCGGTCATGTCAGAGACGTGGTAGCTGTCGCGCGGCCGGAACTCGACCGGTACGCCGAGCGCATCGGCAATCATGCTGACTTCGAACAAGTTTGTGATTTGGTTTTGACTGGCCATGGCTGCCTCCATGATTGACGTTAAACACTATTGTTGAATTCAGTTTAGCACAGTGCTTAACCGCAGATGAACTGGTTGCTGCCTGTGGGAGTCTGAACAGTCCAAATTGAGCGTTTATTCGATGGCCCAACGCAAACTGTCACTTACGTTTCATTCTTCCTATCAGTACAATTAAGGCAAGAACATTGGCTAAGCTGAAGAAGTATTTGCTGGCTGCTTAACTCAAGACCGGTAGCCTAGTCTGTTGGCTAAGCGGGCGACTCGGTAGCGTATTTCGAAAGGATGACAATCAGTGAGAGCAGAAACCGAAAAGATGCAGGCTGCCTATTTTACGCAAGTGGGCAATACTGATGAGATTGAAGTGGGTCAGCTACCGGTGCCGTCGATCGGGCCGGCTGATGTCCTAGTTCGGATCCGCGAGGCGGCGGTCAACCGGGTCGACGCGTATGTGCGTTCCGGGGCGTTTAAAACACCGCTTCAACCGCAACAAATCATCGGCCGCGATGCGTGGGGTACGGTGGCGGCCGTGGGTGCAGAAGTCACGGCTTTCCATGTTGGCGACCGCGTCTGGACCAACAGCATGGGATACGGCGGCCGGCAAGGTATCACCGCACAGTTTGCCACCATTCCTGAGGCCCGGTTGTTTGCGATGCCTGATGGCGACCCGAGCAACTGGCTCGCGCTGGTTCATCCCGGCGCAACGGCGGCCATCATCGTCACGCAGCTCTTGAAGCTTCAGCCTGGCCAAACATTGCTTGCCGAAGGTGGCGCGGGGCACGTTGGCCGGATGCTGATCCAGTGTGCGAAAATTTGCGGACTGCACGTGATCGCCACGGCGAATCCGCGAGATTTTGTTGCTGTGACTGCCTTGGGAGCTGAGGCCATCGATTACGCGCCAGGCTGGGAGAAAAAGTTGGATCGACCAGTGGATGCCATCATTGATAGTTCAGGTCGTGTCCCGTTGCAACTCAACCTTGATCAACTTGCAGTAGGCGGCCAGATCATTTTGATTGCCGCCACCAAAGAACCCAAAGTTAGCTTTGACCTGCCCAGATTCTACATGAACGAGCAGCGATTGCGCGGGTTTGTCATCAGCCGGGCGAGTTTGGCGAGTCTGACGCAGGCAAATCAATGGCTGCTTCAGCACGCGGCCACTTTTGCGCCACTGACAGTCGAGCAGTTGTCTTTAAATGATGCCGCAAAGGCCCATGCAATGGTCATGGATCCACAGGTGAAAACGCGGCTGCTGATTACCTTGCCATAGGTGTTGGTAATCCGATATGATGGCCCCAAAGGCAAGCAGGAGGAGAATGTCATGAAAATCGAACTGGTGCCAATCACGATCGACATGTATGAAGGCGACGTCGAAGTCTACGATAATTCAATCACTTTGGATCCGTATGTGCTGGTGCACGTCATTGCCCAGGCGCCACACTGGTCAGAGACGGTCGATGGGGATCTTCAGCTGCGTCGCCAGAAGGTGCGTGAAATCAAAAAGGCCATTGCACCGGTGATCAAGCAGAATCAACAATGGCTCGATTTGGATACTCAGCAGCCAGCTGATGCTATTCTTAAACAGGTCCCGGACATGATCAATAAGCTCATGGCCGTTTTAAACACGGTGATGATTCCAGGCGAGTTGGAAATCGACTCGATGGAGCTGATAGGGTCCTGGCCGGCATACGAAGCTGAGCCAACCGAGCTGCTCGATCAGTATCATCAGCAACACGCGCTTCATCTAGCAGAACGTCTCAGAGACCAAAACCTCGACCAATAACTGACGAGCCGAGTGGTGTGACCACGACCCATGCCCGTCGGATGTCAAAAACGCCCGACCGCTTTTCTTGAAATTACCAAGAAAAGGGGCCGGGCGCTTCGTCTGCATCCGAAACCACGCAAAGGGCACCATCTCTTGCGAAATGGTGTCCCGCGCCACCGGATTTGACCCCGGTGGCTTTTTATTGCAGGGTTGCCCCTGCCTGCTATCCCAACCGCTGTCACCAGGGCCGGTCGCTTTATTAAGTTAGGAAAGTGATAGCAGCATCCTGCCATGCGTCCTGAAAGGACCCCATACGTTGAGGTATGGTCTTCGTAGCCAACCAGCTGGCGGCTCAGCATGCCGGGTCAACCCATGGCTTGGGTCGGATTGCCCGGTAGTTGGCGAGTAGTGCTGATGAGGTTGTTCCTTCCTCACCCACTCGTCATCCAAGGGCAGAATAGCACGGCATGAAATCGTTGTCAATTTAATTGAGATGAACCTTTTTAACCATGTCATGACATATAGTATTCTATTTATATTCTGGGTTGGTTTGCCTGACGAAACGAGTCGCCACACATCAAAAGACGCCCCAATCAACTCGATGATCAGGACGCCATTAACTATTTGGTGAGGGGCTTGAACCGGTCGATGAACGCTGTAGTGATCGGCGTCTGGAGCCGGTGCTTACGCCAGGCCAGGACCGTGTGGGTCTGCACGCGCGGCTAGAACGGGATGAACCGCACCCCGGCGTGATTTTGCGGGTCGATGACGCCTTCGATCGTCAGGGCGGCACCAACTTGTGCTTGCACCAACGGCATGACGTTAAAGATCAGATTGAAGTGGCCGACAATTTTCAGATCGGTCAGTTTAATCTCCGACCACGAAGCCAAGAGTTGCTGCACGGCGCCGCGGCTGGAAATAATGAGCGGCACCTCTGGCAAATCGGCAGGCTCGATCACCGGTTTCGTGGCGATGGGGGCGTCGACACTGACGACCAGGCCCCAGCGCTCTGTATGCGCCAGTGTGAGGTGGTCGTACTTGTCCGCATTCACCGGCTCGAGCAGCAAGGCCAGGTCGATCAGGCCCTTGTCGAGCCGGTCAAACAGGTCGTCGGAGGTCCCGGTGAACAGGTCGAAGGTGACCGCCGGGTATTCGGCCGTGAACCCGGCAAGTTCGTTGGCCAGGGTGTGGCTGCTGTCAGCCTCGACTGCACCGATGTTGAGGTTCCCGCTGAATAACTGACGCCGCTGGTCGATAAAAGTCTGCTCGGTTTGCTGCGTCAACGTCAGGATTTCCTGCGCACGCGTTTTGAGGTAAAGTCCGGCCTGCGTCAGCGTGAGGCCGTGATTGGTCCGCGTGAACAGTGGCGCGCCTAACTCGTTTTCCAGCTGCTTGAGTTGGCGGGAGAGTGTAGGCTGCGTGATGTGCAGACGCTCTGCCGCCCGCGAGATCGAGCCCGCGCCGTCAATCGCCAAAAAGTATTCCAGCAGTCTTAATTCCATCACGCACGCCTCCAGTCAGTTAATAAGGCCGGTCGCCAACCGTGCCGGGCTTATCGATTCCTAGACTACTATACCGATGCAGGCGGGGATTCACAATCGTGTTGACGATCAGGTCGGCGACACTTTTGCGCGAGACGATGGTGCCTTTAAAAGGCGTGCCTTTTGCCGTGAGCTCGTAGTCGACCTCGTCATCGTCCGTCAGGTAGGCGGCGCGAATCAGGGTGTAGTCCAGATTACTTGTCTCAATTAGCTGGGCGGCACGCCGGGTGTCATCCATGACGTCACTGCCGACGTCTTCTTCGACCCAGCGGCCAAACTCGCCAGGCACCTCGTGGTACAAGCCGAGCCCCGTGACGTAGATCAGCCGGTCAACGCTGGCGCTGGTCATCGCCTTGACGATATTTTCCGCCATCGGTTCAAACTCGCCGCCGAGGTTCGAGTAGACGATGTCCTGGCTGACCATGGCTTGGTACAGGGCCTGGTAGTCGTTCACGTCGGCCTCGACCACGGTTTCGCGAGTGGGGTTGATCTGACCAAGCCGCTTGGCCCGGCGCAGGTACAAGGTGAGGTGAGCGTCGGTTTCTTGCAACAGGCGCTGGCGGACCAGTCTGGCAATTCGGCCGTTAGCGCCTAAAATCAGCACATTGGGCAACGGTTAGTCCTCCGTGTCACTTTTGCCGTAGATTTCCTCGGCTAGCGGAAACGCGGACCACGCCTTAGGCCACCCAGCGTAAAAGGAAAGGTGTGTGATCAGCGCGACCATTTCAGTCTTGGTCACGCCGTTTTCCTTTGCGATGGCCATGTGCGACTTCAGCTGCGGGAAAAGGCCCTGCGCCATCAGCGCGGCGCAAGTGATCAGACTGCGGTCGCGGGCAGACAGCTCGTCTTCCTTAGCCCAGACCTGACCGAACAGGACGTCATCATTCAGCGCGGCGAACTGCGGGGCGAAGTCGCCCAAGCGGTCGCGGCCAGCGGTTTGTTTTTTCGCCATTTTCTAGTCCTCCAATGCGTTGTAGGCCTTGTCTGAAACCGGCTCGAGCCATTCCGGCGTGCCGGCCGTGATGGCGATGTGTGAGAACCAGCTGTCCTTCGTCGCGCCGTGCCAGTGCCTGACGCCATCGTGGGTGACCACGACATTCCCGGGGTGCAGTTTGCGCGCCGGCTGGCCCTCTTCTTGGTACCAGCCCTCGCCGCCGGTCACCAGCAGCAGCTGGAAGCCGTCGTGGTGAATGTGCCAGTTGTTCCTGCAGCCGGGCTCGAAGGTCACGTTGCCGACGCCGACGTTGATTGCTGGATCGCTGATCAGGTTGTTGAGGTAGCTTTGGCCGACAAAATACTGGGCGTAGGCGTCGTTCGTCGCGCCGATGTGAAAGATGCCGTACTTTACAGATTGTTCGTTGGTTGTCATGTTGAATCGTCCTTTCGAAAAGCTTTGAGTAGTAACACTTAACTTTGACTGAAGTTAGTGTAGTGGATATTTGACCATGCGTCTAATGCTCTTATTGAGTGCCATACATGCTTTCTGGGCATGCTGATGAGAAGTGGCCACGAGTGGTGCAGACGATTACCTAAGTATGTCGGCAAGGTACTCAAGATTGGTGATTTGGTTCTTATGGTAGTTAAACTACGACGCCAGCTTACCCGATTCGGCGGCCAGAGTACGCAGGAATCACGTCGAATTGTGTGACCTACGCAGTTTGCCGGCAATGACATACGACAAATTTTGTACAATTACGCAGAGCCCCGTCAAAATCATATGGGAGAAGCCTTTTAGGAGTGCTAAATAGTTAAATACAGGGACTCTGCCCTGACACAGTTTTGCTCGTGACATTGTGCAAACATAAGATATTTGTCGTGTATCAATAATCGAAAACTCGGTACGCAGCTTAATTTCGTATGTCCTTCTCGCGAAGCATACGTTTTTGTATAATGGCAGAATACTTTAGCGATTCTGGATAAACGCGATGAGAATCTATCTTTTGTTGTGGGTTTACTAAAGGCGTTTTGCACAGCGGACTAAGAATCTCATTTTATTGACCAGCCTGGAGGCAAATCAAATTAAAACCTGGGGGGTGGAAATCTACCGGATATAAAACATTGATGGAATGCTTTCGAAAAAATGGCATATCAGGCTTCCGTCAATGTTCTAATTTCAGTTGTGTTAGTTGATTATCAAAGGAAAGAGTCAAATTCTTAAACTCATTCATGTTGTATTTAATTTGAACGTTGCTATGACAGATGTTCGTGATGTAGCTCTTAGTCAAAGCTTGAAGCTTGAAAAGATTGTGAACAGATAGATAAGATTATAATCAAAGTATTCTTGAATCATGGACTGGGAAAAGATGAATATCATAATTGCCTGCCACAATTAGATGGGAGAGAGCCATGACACTGAACGCAAACAGCATAGATGCACGTGTAACTAAAATGAAACCCTCAATTTTCAAGTCAAGTGCAACGATGATAACGAATCCTTGATAGTGGTCTA
>NZ_AYZJ01000011.1:0-23351 GCF_001436615.1 Lacticaseibacillus camelliae DSM 22697 = JCM 13995 | reverse complement strand
AGACCACTATCAAGGATTCGTTATCATCGTTGCACTTGACTTGAAAATTGAGGAAAATTGCCTGCATATCCGCACGGTTAAGCATCTTCGGCCGGGCGGCGTCTGAAGCATCAACGTAATACGCACAGCGCGTCAAAAGGTCCTTCTTGCGCTCATCAGCGGCTGGCCATTCGAAGAAGTAGGCGTGACGAACCATTTCGCTTTCACCCATACTTTGCGTGTTTAACCAAGTGTGGTAATCACCGGAACTCATCCGGAGCAGGATTTCCCGGCGGGTAATATCCCAATAAAGAATTTTTGCTCCTGGGATAATATCTGCTGCACAAATGCCAACAATGAAAGTGGGGAATTTGCTGGCTTGATCTCTCACCTGCGCGAGCTTAGCTGGATCAAGGAACTCAGTAAAGCTCCGGTGTGAGAATCGACCGAACGTGGGATCAGTTGAAATATCCGACTCGACTTGATTCATTATTTCCTTCTGAGGAATCAGGAGGTCCTCAGTACTGACAATTCGACTTTTTGGAAACCCCTGCCTCAGCGCGGAAACGATGGTCGCCGTTGACACCCCTGGATAGGTTTCAAAGGCTACGACCCGCTCCTTGACGTTTTGCTTCAACGCCTCAAGAATCTGGGCAAACCCTTGTACACCGAAAATCTTGTTATTGTTAATTTCTAATGCCGGCTGACTATCGTACAATTGCTTTTGCCTCGTTTCATTGTTATAACAATACGGTAAGCCGTTTCTTGGCATTAGGCAAGGCTTTCAATGTTATAAAAAAGCCCTTACAGGAGCTTGGCTGAAGCTCATTGTTATAACAATGAATGGGGGAATTGTTTTGAGTTATCAGGATTCAAGACCGCTTTACGCACAGATTGCAGACGATATGCGCAAGAAGATTCATAACGGCGATTGGCCCGCTGGTGAGAAGCTGCCAACCGAAAATGGGCTGTGCACCCTCTATCACGTCAGTCGGATCACGATTCGCAAAGCAATCAATGAGCTGTCAATTGAACGATTAGTACATACGAAAAGGCCGGTCGGGACCTTTGTGAACTCTGTTTCAGAACGCAAACCCCCTCAATATACGCTGGTTAAGAGCTTTACTAAGGAAATGAGCGAACTCGGATTAAACTTCCGCACTTTTTCAGCGACGATCGAAATTTCGCACGCAGACCCTACAATGGCAGCAAATCTTCATACTTTGCCTGGAAGTAAAATTCTTGTGCTCAAGCGGCTACGCGGCACCTTAAAAGAGCCATTTGCTTACTTTGAAACCTCTTTTACCTTCTCAGAACAGTTTTCACTTGCATCAAGCGATTATTATCAGTCGTTTTATGACTACCTAAGTCAGTTCTCGATACACCCGGTCTTAAGTCAAGAATATATTGAAGCCGGTTTAGCAGATCAGCATGTGCGCAACATGCTTAGGATTAGAGAATCTGAACCAATCCTAAAACGCTATCGGTTAACGAACGACAAGGCGCATAATTTTTTTGAATTCTCTAAGTGCTACTATATTGGCTCTCAGTACCGTTATTACGTTGATTTTTCGCAAGAATAAATACGGCTATAAATCTGGATACTTTACCACCAGCCAGGCCGTCACTATTACGTCCGCTTTTCTTCTTGAATGAGGAGTTAAAATCGAAAGACAAATATTAAGTCGCTCATCTATGCTCCAAAAACGCTTCTGAAACTATGATTGGAAAAGAATACAGGCCGCCTTTCCTGGAAGTTTCAGGAAAGGCGACCTGTTCTCAGTAAAGTTTAGTTTCAAAGACACGCAAAGGGCACCACTCCCCTCGAAATGGTGTCCCCTGCCACCGGATCTCCCGGTGGCTTTTTATTGCGGGGTCATCCCCCGCCTGCTATCCCCGTCGCGTCGCCGCTTCGGGTCGCTTTATTAAGTTAGGAAAGTGATAGCAGCATCCTGCCATGCGTCCTGAAAGGACCCCACACGTTCAGGTGTGGTCTTCATAGCCAACCGATCGGCGGCTCAGCATGCCGGGTCAACCCATGGCTTGGGTCGGATTGCCCGGTAGTCAACGAGTGGTGCTGATGAGGTTGTTCCTTCCTCACCCACTCGCCATCCAAGGATAGAATAACGCCATTTAGAAAGCGCCGTCAAACATTAAATTGTGAATTTTGTAAACGATTTTGACGTTTTGTTCACAGCATTCTCATGGATAAATACAGATACGGTGCCTAAAACCATACTTTCATCCGTTTTATAGCCAATGTCCCTTGACCATCATTATTCAAGCATATTATTTTATTTTCTCCAATGCCGAGCTTACACTGACCTCAAATATCGAAAGGAGGAACCCACAATGCCTCAGGACCCGAGCATGCTTACAATCGAAGGCTGGGTCATGGATGGTCAGATAAGTTATGTCATCGATCCGGGCGGAGAGCTGGACCTGCTGCCAACGCTTGTCATATACGCAGACAGTTTTTGGAATGCCCGTGGTGAGCCGCTTTCCGTCACCAGCCAGCCAATCCAAGTCGAATTCAACCACGCAGTAGCCTGGCAGAAAACCGTGTGGACGCTGGGTGAGCGGCTGCGGGCCACCGGCCGGGTCACCGCCGTCAACATCACCAAGACCAAACAGCACCGGGCCATCCAACAGACACGCCAAGAAATCATAACGGTTGACCAGAACGCTCTGCGCGCCTTCGCCACCGGCCTCCTGCGTCGAGACAACCAGCTGGCCCGCGTCGCCAAGTGGCGCGCCGAATACTTGCGCGGAAACATTAGTCTAAACACCCTGCAAAACCAAGAGAACCGCATTTTTGCCCGCGAAGGCCGCGTCTGGCTGGAGCTTTTGGCCCGGATGCACGATAAGCAGCTGACGATAAGGCGCCAGGCGCTGCCGGCGCTTCTGGCCGGCAGTCGCACGACGTATCTGCTGCGCGCCCCCTTCGCTGTCCAACGCACGGTCGCCGCCCCACCACAGTTCATCTATCTGCGCCACAACTCGGCCGGCCAAACGGGCGCGCACGTGATCATGAAAGCCAAGGCCCGCGAGCCAACCGTGATGAAAAAGCAGACGCTCGATCCGGCCAAACGCCGTGAATTATTAAACTCACTGCGCCGTTTTCGTCGCAACTGGCTGGCGGCCGGGCGCCCAGTTGACGCCCTACCGCCAGCTTCACCCAGTTTGAAAGAAAAACAACAGGCATGGCTCTCTTATGAGGAGGCACGATCATCATGACACGTTACTTTTTTCAGGGGCTGATCGAAGGCGGCCAAACGGCGACGATCCTGACTCAGGACGGTCGGTTCGGCGAACTCGACTTGGTCCATTACGTGCTCAAGTTTGCGGACCCAGATTTGGACAATCCGACCGACGCCCAGATCGAACGTGCAGCGCGACTGGCCGCCCCGCCAACACGCAACCAGTTTTATTTCCCCTTCGGCCGCGACATTGCTGAGTCGACCGCGCGGATCGATGAATCCGTCACTGTGACGGGGGAACCGCAACCGTTTGTGCTCTTATCACCGGCTAATCGGCACAAAGCCGAAAACGTGCGGAAAAAGATTTTTAACATGGCACAGTGGTGGCGCACGGCCGGTCAACCGTCCAGCCTGCTGCACATCAGTCTGGGCCTGGACAAGCGCTTCGCCGGCGGCCTGCTGACGTTTGCCTCTTATCAAAGTCAGTGGCGCGAGATTACGAAGGTCAACGGCAAAACGCCGCGCAATGTCAGCCACCAGCTGAGCGAGCAGAAGAGACTCTGGACCGACCTGCTCAAGCAGATGCGAGCGGACCCGACTAACACGCAGCGCTACTTGATCCTGCCGGCGCCTGGTGAGGGCATGCAGGTGGTCGAACCCATTGCCGGTCAGGAATTTCTCGATCATGACCCCGCACTTTACACCACCCCCGTCATTCGCCACGAGCAGTACCTGAAGTGGCTAAAACTGGGACAGCAGGCCCAATCTTAGCACCGGCAAAAAATCCCTGAGTAGTGTTCAACGCACTGCTCAGGGTTTATTTTGTTTCCCGTGAAACACGCACCGGCTCGCTGATGCTCACTCGACTTGAATCGCCGCCAACGTATCGTCTCGAATACCATGGCCCACAAGCCACTGGCTAGGGGCTTGAACCAGCTGTGGGAACGCGGCAGGCCGCAAGTCGTACTCACCGGCAGCGCCTTCACCTACCGGCCGCCGCATCAACAGCACGTGCTGAAACGATAAGCCCGCAATCAGACTGGGCTTTGGGGCCCACACGAAAATGCCGTTTTCCGCTTCAGCGGTCACATTTTCAAACGTGACGTTGGCGATTGTTGACAGCGCGCTGCCAGCCTCGCGCTTGGCAACCGTGAGATAAATTGGTTCCGCGCGGCCCCACCAGTTGGGTGAAAAGCGCTTGGTCTCGACGAAACAGTGACTGAACCGAATGTGCTCCGCCCGGCCACCATCACGCAACTGGATTGCCAAGCCGCGGTTGCTGTTCAGAACTGTCAAATGGTCGAAACTCAGCCGCCTAAAATCACCAAAGCTGTTGCTGCCGACCTTCACTGCCGCGCTGGTCGACGACAGCACACAATCACTGACCTGCATGTCCTCACAGTTGCCCAGCTGGCTGGTCTCCTCAGTGCATTTGGCACAAATCGCATCATCCCCTGTGCTGATCAGGCAATGACTGATCCGGGTTTGGCGGCTGCGGTCGATATCGATACCATCCGTGTTCGGCATTCGGCGATCATTCAAGATCGTGACGTGCGTGATCACACTCGCCGTGCAGCCAGCCAGGTGGATTGTCCAAAATGGCACATTCAGAAGCGTCACATCACGAATCTCAAGCCCCTGCGTCTCTTGGCAGTAGATAAGCTCCGGCCGTGGATAACCGCCAGTTTTCAGGCTGCCCACTGTGGGCTGCTCAGGCAAAAGAAACCCCTGATAATTGCCATCGATGACACCTCCGCCTCTGATCGTGACATCTTTGATATTCACCCCCGCAATGACTGCTTTCAGCCCAGCAGCTGCATTTAACCGTTCAAAGGGACCCGGGCGAGAATAATACTTATCAGTCTGACCGGAAGCTTTGAGCGTGCACCCTTGGGAAATTACCAGATGCAACCCGCTGCGCAGAACAATTTTGTCGATAATCAGCCGGCCCCGATAATTGACCTCGACGACATGATCTGCCGATGCAGCGGCCGCTTGATCAATTGCCGTTTGCAACTGCGTGGTCACGTTTGCGCCGTTTTTCGGCATTGTTTCAGAGGAAAATAGTTTCATTGCCCTGCTCCTCACACAATTGTGTACTCAAGCTGAAGATTCCTTGCGTTGACCTGCCGCTCATCAATCTGCTTCAGCGGCGTCGTCAGCTCATTGTGGACCCGCACGCCGGTGACTTTCACATTCGCCGCTTCCTCCACATACAGCCAGTAGCAAGTTCCTTTCGGCACAGTCAACTTGCGCGGCACCGGTGACAGGTCGATCTCGTCGCCCAAGACACCGCGATTTTGACTGGTGATCATCGTGATTTCTGCGTCCTGAATCATGACGTCGGTAATGTTCTGTTTGGCCCCTACAATGATGATGCCAATGTTGCTGCGCAGGTTGAGATGGCTCAGTTGAATGTTAGCAATGTTCGGGAAGCGGTCGCCGCGGTCCCAGGGCTTGTCCTTCATCGCCTCATTATCGCTAGGGATTGCCTCAAGGTAAAAGGCCTCGCCGCCGCCCCACCAAGCGCCGGCTCGCGGTCGGCCGACAAACGTCAAGCCGTCAACGGTCACGTCCTTCACGTAGCCACTGTGGCACGCACTCATGACCACCCCACGGCCGGCATCACGAATCAGGCAGTTGCTGATCGTCACGCGCTTGATCTTGCTGCGCCAGCCGCCCAGCCGAATCCCTGACGAACTGGAGGACAGGATGCAGTTGGCAATGACAATGTCGCGCTCTTCCCGGACCCAATCAGTGATCCCGGTGATGGCAATGCAATCATCGCCGGTCGTAATGTTGCAACCCGTGATCTGCACCTGCCGGCAGCCGCAAAGATGAATACCGTCGTCATTTGGGACCCGCTGCGTGCTCTTGATTGTGATGTTCACCACCTTGACGTTGTCACAATCGGTCAGTACCACATCCCAGTTGCTGGCGTTGGTCAGGGTCACATCACGGATCACCAAATCATCGCACCCCTGCAGGAACGTCATGCTGGTCGGCCGGTCGTCGTGGTGTGCGGCAAACTGCTTCAGCTGTTCTGCTGAGTAGTGAGAATAATCAAAGCCTTGATTATTCGGCCGAGAAAAGTCGAAAAAGCCCATGCCGTTGTAATCAATCACGCCAGTACCGTCGATGGTGATACCCGCGGCATCTTTGGCGTGTAACAGCCCGCGCACCGGCCCCATTTCGTTATGGACCAGTCCGGTGTCAGGATAGTCTGCCAAGTCTGGTGAACCCTTCAGCACGGCATTTTCCGCCAGATGAAGGCCGACATGGGGCTTCAGTTCAAGCGAGCCACTCTGAAACACGCCGGCCGGCACGACAACTGTACCGCCAATCTTGGCCGCGGCATCGATCGCTTTCTGAATTGAGCTGGCGTTATTCTTAGCCTCAGTGCTGGCACCATAATCCGCAATATTAACGGTGTTCATGTTATTCCTCCATAAATTGACCCGAAACCACTTGATTGATCATTTTCGCGACCCCATCTTCCTCATTGCTGGCGGTGGTCAGGCGCGCAACGGCCTTCACCTCCGGAATCGCATTCGCCATCGCCACGCCGTAGCCAACATTCTTCAGCATTTCGATGTCATTTTTTTCGTTGCCGAAACACATGCATTCTGCCGGGGTGAACCCCAAGTGCTCAGCAAGGTGCGCGATCCCCGTGTATTTCGTGATACCCTGCTGATTGCCTTCGTAGTAGTACGGGCCCGAGCGGGTAAAATGCAGCGGCAGTTTACGCATTGAGCGCGCGCACCATTCCAACGCTAACCCGTTGCCAGGCGGGGACTGTAGCGTGAATTTATAGATCCGGTAATGATCGAGCAACTCGTCTAACTCACCAATGTCGGAAACAAACCGCGGATGTCGCTCCTCAAACCGACCCCGGGCCAGGTCCGGCTGATACTCGATCTCGCCTTGATCCGACACCAACTGGAGGTGGATCAAATAGTGCTTGGCCATGCGAAACGCCCACCGCGCCACCTCTTTGGGCATCGGATGATCAAAGTAGCGTGTCTGCTCCGGCCCGACCACAAGCGCCCCGTTAAGACACACCCCATAACCCGTTGTCCCCAGCCGGTCTTGGTAAAGCGCCGCAATATCAGCTGGCGTCCAGCCCGAGCATATCGCAAAGAAGCGGCCCGACCGCTGGGCAGCATGAACTGCCTCGCGGTTAGCCGCTGAGATTTGACTGTGATTATCTAAAAACGTGCCATCCAAATCAGTACCAAACAGTTTGATCATCGTGCTATTCCTCCGGCTGACTGAGACTGAAGGGCCGCTTAGTATCATCGAAACAGAATGGGTTGGGCACCGTCCCTAAGGCAAACTGCAACTGGTTCGTCTGCAGCAGCTGGTCATGGGTGATGAAGGACGTTTTGAACGGTTTCCCATCGCGCGTCAGCGAGTCCACAAACTGCTGTTGCGGATGATTCGACGAGGCGGTGATTCGCACGGTTTGACCGTTTGAAAGGTGGACCTTGGCTTCATCAAACAGGGGGATCCCGATCAGGTATTCACCGGTACCTGGGCAAAACGGATACAGCCCAAGGGCATTAAAAATGTACCAGGCCGACATACTGCCGTTGTCCTCATCGCCGGGATAACCTTTCACTCCTGCCGAAAACAGGCGCGTCATCAGCTGCTTGAGCAGCGGCTGAGCGTAATACGGTTTGCCGACAAAATGGAACAGGTATGGTAAATGGAAGCTCGGCTGATCGCCAATGTTGATTTGCCCAAACTGATTCTTGCTCATTTCGGTCATTTCGTGTGTGATGTGATCCCGTGGACCGGCATCGTAAGTGGGCTGTGAGTTAGCCAACCGGGAAAGCACCGCCAGAAACGGCTGATTGCCACCGTACAGGTTAATCAGGCCCTGGATATCGTGAGGAACCGCAAAAGTCGACTGCCAAGCAGACCCTTCCGTGTAGTCCCGAGTCCAAGATGTATCCTTGAAGTCCTGGCGGAACTGACCGTCTGGCTCCTTAGCCACCATGAAACCAGCCTTTTTCGAGAAGAGCTGGCGATAGTTCAGGCCGCCCGGCCGGTATTGGTCGTAGACTTCACTGTTACCAACGATCTTAGCGACGACACTGATGCAAAAGTCGCCATAGCTGTAGTCCAGCGTATTGTTGACGGATTCGCGGATATTGCCTGGAATGTAGCCGAGCTTGCGGTAATCGTCTGCGTACCGCCGGCCCCGCATGCCCTGCGGATCCTGCTGCTCGGCTCCAGCCAACAGAGCGTCAAGAAACGCCGGCATCTTATCCTTGGCGACCGCCTTGACGGCCGCATCTGCGATCACGGCTTCAATCAGGTTGCCTGACATCCCCCCATTGTCTTGCGGGTTCAGCCACTTCGGGAGATAGCCGCTTTCCCGATAACTGTTCAGAAAACCAGAAAGAATCTGCTCGTACTCATCTGTTTCAATCAGTGAATACAGCGGATACGTCGTGCGCGCCATGTCCCAAGTCCCGGTGCCAGTGTAGAGAAAACCTGGCCGCACTTGGTTCGCATAGAGATCGCGATGCACTGGCTGACCGTTTTCGTCCAGCTCGTACATGCGCTCCGGGAACAGAAACGCGCGGTACATCATGTGGTAGAAAGTCTTCACCTGATCCTGGTTGCGACTCGTCACCTCAACCTTGACCAGCTTTTCTTGCCAAGCTTTTCGAGCCGCCTGTGCCAGCGCCGTCAAGGAGGCAGTTGGCATATTCCTTACCGCAAACTCAGGACTGATGTAAGAAGTCCCCAGTCGCAGCGTCAGAGCCTCGCTAGCCGGTGCAAAGTCCAACATCTCTTGGCCGTTTGGCAGCGTGGTCCGCTGCTCAACTGACCGACTGGCTTCAAGATGGAAGTACTGTTTAGCAGTGTGCCCGGCCAAGGCATGCCGCTGCAACGTATACCCCTCGATCACCTGCCCATCGACGCGGGTGAGCGCGCCAGTCGAAGGAAAACTGATGATCAATCCAAGGTCCGCAAACCCAGAGGTCGTCTCTAGTGCCGCGCCATACATGGTCGGCACCAAGGTCGTGGTCAGATCTGCGTTGGCCTGCCTGATCGTCAGTCGGTCGGGATGAAAGGCCGACTCAGCAGGCTCAAATGGCACGTCAATAATCCCACGGTTCGGCGTTGAAAATGGCAGCAAACCCAGGCTGCAATAATCCCCTTCCGGGCCACCCCAGACCGTCGCCTGGTGGGTCAGCCGAAACCCGTGGTAGTGCTCCGCGTCGGGGTCGAACCACCAAGCACCGCTACCGGTCTCAACCGCAAAATAATTTGCGCCGAATGGCAGGCCGGTCAGCGGCAGACAATTACCGTGAGACAGTGCAAAGGAGTTCTTCGTTCCCTGCCGCGTATCGATTTTTTCCACATCCATTACTTCAGCCTCCACTATTTAGCCGCTTTCTCAGCTAGTTGTTGCTGCCGGAGAATCGGCATAAAGACCCCGCCAATGACACTGCGGTTATACCACTCAATGTCACGCCCAGAAACAGCATCAAACCGGTCGGAGAACGGCACGCGGTCAGGCGTTTCGTGCAAAAATTTCGCCAGTGGGGTGACAAACTGCGTAAGGTCCGCAGTCCCCACCGCCTCAGAAGCCGCCCACATCAGCCAGTCCGCCTTAACGACGGTATCTCGGCCATCTAGTGGCACGCCATAAGGCTTAAGCTCAGCCTGATAACGGTTCAACTCTCGCTGCTTCACTTCTGGCGAAATCAAATGCAAGTCAAGCAAGTCGTCCCAGATGAGGTTGTACTTGGTCGACCACGTCTCAGGCTTATCAAACGCGAGGCGGGTATCAGTTGTACTGGCCGCTTCTTGTTCCCACTGAGCCGCCATGCGTTTAGCGGCATCAATGAGTTTCCCCGCCTCAGCAGTTAACCCCGCTTCGGTCAAGCTTTGCCCAAGCGCGCCGATTGCGAGCACGGCCTTCAAGGCCAAATTAACGTTATGGGCCAAATGACCGGAAAAGTCATCCGTGCACAGCTGATCGGCCGGATCCTGACCATTTTGAATCAGATAATCCGCCCAACTCAGCAGCTGCGCGCGATGCTGAGCCACGAACCCGTTGTGCAGCTTAGCGTCGCTGGCACAGGCCAGCAGCACCATGTCTGCGGATTCTTCAAGCGGCATCTGGTAGTACTCGCGGTACAGATCCGCATTGGCCGGGTACTGATAAAGCATCGGCACGGTATCAAAACCTTCCAGGTGAATGCCGTCGTTTGGCGTCCGCGGATGACTCAGCCCGTAAACCTGCCCGGTCGCATACGGGTACCGGCCGACATCATGCGGCGCGTACTGATACGGCCAGGCCGGTAGCGCTGCGAACCGGAACACCGGCCGCAACAAGGCCTGAACTAAGGCTGGGTTGTAGGCCAAAAACAGCGGTGAAACTGGGAAGCTGACATCGACGGTGCCAAGACACCCGTTGGAGGTGCACTCCTTGCCGAGCAGGATCGGCTGCCCGGTTTCATCCCGGATCAGTTTGTGGTCCGCAATGGCTTGCCGGTAAGCGGTTGCGCAAACCAGCCGGTAAGCATCGCCGCCCACCGTCTCGGCCTGTTGATCCAAATCCCGATCCAGTCGCTGGCAATCGGCCAAGATTTCTGGCAATTCAACCGTACGTCGATCCAGTAGTGCCGGCATCGACGGCCACTCCTGCTTCCAGTACGCAGACTGAATGTGACCGAAATAGTTGATCGACTGCACATCGTCGTAAGCAATCAGCAGGTGCCCGACCGCTTCCGCCGTGGTGGACAGATCCAGATCGCCGCGCAGCGCATGGTCCTGCCAGTCGCTGACGGCATTGACCTGACTACGCCCATCCGCCGGGCACGCGAGATACAGGTAACCCCAGTCAATGTCTGTCAAATCACCAGACCCGTTCAGCGGCGTCTGGCGAGACTTGCCAACACAGACACTTTGGCTGTTTGACATGTCGAAATGCCTCGCGGCCAGCCGGCCTGGCTCCAAGTGTTCATAGGTGATGCAGGCGTCCAGGCTGACGCTTAATTTCAGGTCGTGGGCCTGCCCGTCAAGGACCGTCGCCTTGGCGGAAAAGTAAGTGATCGGTTCGGCAATGGTTTCAAGTTTGCTCAGGTCAAAACGCTGCGCAAACCGTAGCTCAAGCGCGACCCCTGCCGCTTCAAAAGCCGCAATGGTTTGCGTGGGCTCAATGACCAAGTCACTTTGGCGCATAGCCGGCAGGTGTTCATCAGTCCCAATCACCCGCAGCGGCTGGCCGTCGATCACCAGCGTCGCCTTAATGGGCATTTTTTTACCCGTCCAGCTGACCGTGTTGACATCCGTCAGCCGGTCGGCCGGTGACCAGATCGAAAAGTACGGATCATTGACCACCAGCGGTACCGAGGGAATCCGCTCCATGCTGGGTCTTCCCTCCTTAGTCACAATAAGTCGCGTCAACGCGCAGGTGATCGCACTTGACCACTTTTTGTTCGACCTGTGTCAGCGGCTGCTGGAGGCGATTGTGAACCTTCACGCCGGTGACCTGACTGTCCTTGACTTCCTCGGCGTAGAGCCAGTATTCGGCTCCTTCTGGCACCTTGATGTCACGCTGAATCGGGCTGAGCGAGATGTCATCCCCCAGCACATCGCGGTTGACGCTGTTGATCATGGTGATGTCAGCATCGGCAATGGTGAAGTCCTGGATGTTCTTCTTGTCGCCAACCATCACGATCCCAATGTTACTGATCGCGTTCAGGTGGGTCACGCGGACATTTTGAACGTTCGGGAAGACATCAGCCTGGTCAAACTGGTGGTCAGTCTGGCTGTCCAGCTTGTAAGGCACGGCGTTGACATAAATTGCTTCACCGTTGCCCCACCAAGCGCCGGCATGCGGCCGACCAACGTAGCTGAGCTGGTTGATCATGACGTTGCGCACGTATCCGGCATTGTTGGCGTTGATCAAAACGCCGCGGCTGGAATCGCTGATGGTGCAGTTGCTGATCTGAACGTGATCGATCTTGCTGCGCCAGTACCCAATGCGGATCCCTGTGGAAGACGAGGACAGCACACAGTTAGTGACCGTGATATTGCGCGTCTCGCGCTCCCAGTCGGTGATGTTGGTGATGGCGATGCAATCGTCCCCGGTTTGCAGGTCACAGTTAGCAATGACCACGTCGCGGCAGCCGCAAAGATGGATCCCATCGTCATTCGGAATGCGCTGATTGCTGGAAATCGTGAGGTTGACGATCTTGACGTGGTCACAGGCCGTCAGCACAATATCCCAGGAAGCCGCATCCTTGACGTGAACATCCTTGATGTTGAGGCCTGGGCAGTGCTGCAGGAACATCATGCTAGTCGGCCGCTCGGTGAATTTGACGGCAAACTGCTTTTTCTGGTCATCACTGTAGTTGCTGTAGTCCAACACCGGATTATTCGGCCGGGTGAAATCAAAGAAGCCCAGACCGTTGTAATCGATCAAGCCATCCCCATCGATGGTAATATTCTCAGCATCTTTGGCGTAAATCAGCCCTTTGACCTTGCCAAGTTCGTTGTGGTACAACCCAGTATCCGGGTAATCCGCCATGCGCGGCGAGCCCTTCAAAACCGCGCCATGGTCCAGGTGCAGCCGCACGTTAGGCTTAAGCTGCAGTGTCCCGGACACCCAGGTGCCGGCAGGAATCTCGACGGTGCCGCCATTAGTCAGCGAGTCGATGGCCTTTTGAATGGCCACCGCATTGTTATCGGCAGTCTCCTTGGCCCCAAAATCTTCGATTGATACACTCATTATTTTGCCTCCTCATCCAGCGCTGCACCGTTGGTCTTGATCACGCGCTGCAGCCAGTGGAAACTCTTCTTCGGCATCCGCTTCAAGTCGCGCAGATCGTGGTTTGTCCGGTTGACGTAAACCACGCCGTACCGCTTGCGCATGTCACCCTGTGAGCTCAGAATGTCGATCAGACCCCAGCCGAGGTAGCCGACCACCGGCACACCGTCTTCGAACATCGCGTCTCGCATGGCCTGCAAGTGCTGCTGATGGTACTGGATCCGGTAATCGTCTTGAATTTCGTGTTCACCGTCCCAGTGCTCGATCACACCGATCCCGTTTTCGATTGGGAAGATCGGTACCCGATACCGGGCGTACATCTTGTCGATAATGTCGCGGAAACCAAGCGGATCGATCTGCCAGTTCCACTCCGCCGTGGTCTTCAGGTTCGGATTGTCCTGCCCGCCTTTTTCGAGGAAGTAGGTCGGTGTCGTCCCAGCAGGGATCTTGGACGCGTTGACGGTGGTCGTCCGGTAGTAGCTGAACGGGAGAAAATCGCTGCGCGTCGGCGCGAGAAGCTCGGCGTCGCCATCGCGGAAGTCAAAGTCGATCTTGTGGTCCTTGAGGAAGGTCATGACTTCGGGAGAATACTCGCCGCGCGTGAAGACATCAAGCAAGTTGTTGTTGTAGAACTCGTCGATCTTGCGCGCCGCCAAAATGTCTTCCGGCTTGCAACTGGCTGGATAAACTTCCTGGTAAGCCAGCATCCCACCGATCTGATCGTTGGTGTGTTCGTGAATGTAGTTGGCAATTTGCGCGTGCGCCAGCATGACGTGGTGGCCGATCGTGTAAATCAGAGACTCGGTTTCCGGGGTCTTCAGGTTACCGGCAAACGTCGAGGCACCAGGCGTGTTGTACAGGTTTTGTTCATTAAAGGTCAGCCAGTACTTGACCTTGTCGCCGAACCGCTTGACCATTTCGATGCCGTACTTCACAAACGCATCGGTGACCTCGCGACTGACAAAACCGTCGTACTTTTTGGCCAACGCCAGCGGCATGTCAAAGTGGTAGAGGCATACCATCGGCTGGATGCCGCGCTTTAACAATTCATCGATAAACTTATCGTAGTAGGCGATCCCGGCCTCATTGAAGGCCCCCTGGCCATCCGGCTGAACGCGGCTCCAGGAAATCTGGAACCGGTAGCAGTTCATGCCCAGCTGCTGCATGTAGTCAAAATCTTCCTGGTAGCGATGATAGTCATCGATGGCAACTTTCCAGTCCGAGCGGTGCTCGCCGGCCGTCTTGATGTCGTACACTGACTTGCCCTTGCCGTCGGCGTCCCAGCCGCCTTCTGTTTGCATGCTGGAAACCGAGTTGCCCCACAGAAAATCTTTCGGAAATGCTTTTGTCATGTGCAATTCTCCTTCGTTATATGTCCTTAAAGCAGACAAGGCCCCCAGAGATGTCATCTTTGGGAGCCTCATCGCGTTGCTAACGCTGCTTGCTCCTATTCGTTGAGTGAATACAGAGCGCGCATCAATTAGTCCTTTAATACTTTGGCGGCAAACTTCATCAGGCGCTCACCCAGTTCAATTTCGGTATTGGCCGCCATGAATTGGTCCTGCGCATGAATCAGGATGATCGATTTCTCGATCATTTTGCCGTTCATTTCATCCGTCATGAGCCCAGTTTGGATATTGTGGGCGTCATTCAACTGCTTTTTCGCCTCGTCAAGCTTGGTCTGGGCCTTCGCCTGATCGCCGGCAAAAGCGGCATCGATCGCCAGCAGCGCTGACGACTTCGCATTGCCTGCGTAGTAGATGATCTTCATTGCCACTTGTGCGTCTTCTTCGTTCATTCTGCATGCCTCCTAGCAGTGATCTTGCGAACCGTGAAGCTCGCCGGATAGTCGCTGGTTACCTGATTGTCTTGAATGGTGTAGCGATGCGCCTTGCGCGCGTCGTCAACCAGGAAGTTTTCAGGCTGGCCAGTCACTTCACCAAACTCGACAAATTCGATTGGTTCACCGTCGATGTGCTTGAGATTAGGGAGATCGTGTTTGAATGTGGGTATGGCTGACCCAGCCTTGACAAACACGGGAATATCATCAAGCGTCACCGGCAGGTCCACGACTGTGCGGCCTGTGTACCAACGGCCGCTGTGCAGCTCATACCAATCGCCGGCCGGCAGGTAAACCTGGCGCCGCGTTGCCCCTTTTTCAAGGACAGGCGCGACCAGCAAGTCACTGCCGATCAAGAATTCGTCATCCGTCTGCCGGGCGACCCGATCATCGGGGTATTCAAGCCCCAAATGCCGCATCACGGGCAAACCAGTCTGGGTGGCTTCGTACAAGGTTTGCAGATAGTATGGCGCGAGGTGGTAGCGCAGTTTGCTATAGCGACGAACCACGTCGACGGCCTTGTCGCCAAAGTACCAAGGTTCACGCGGGCTGACGCCGTGATACCGCGCCAGGGAGCAAAGCAGCCCCATCTGCGACCAGCGGATGTACAGCTCGGGATCCGGGTCCTTGCCCTTGAACCCCGAAATATCGGAGCTCCAGAGCACTTCGCCGGCAAACCCAACGGACAGCGCACCACGCAACGTAAAGCGCATGCCTTCAAAGGTGGACTCCACATCTCCGGACCAAGTCCCGGGATACTTCGTCGTACCCAGAAAACCAGGCCGCTTCCAAACCAGGCCAGTACCCTGCACTTCCTCAGTCGCCTCATAGCAGGCTTTGATGTACAAATTGATGTACATATTGTGCATGTCGACCCCGGTATAGCCATTGGCAAACAGCGCATTATCCGGAATGCGGTCGGTGTAGTCTGGCTTGACCACCCGAATGCCTAGCTTCAAAAGCCCTTTAACGTGCTCTTTCCACCAGTTATACGCATTCGGATTAGTCAAATCAGGAATCCCAACATCGCTGACCAGTCGGCGAGTGACATGTGCCACCCCGCCGCTAGTCGTTTTGACTAGGTAGCCTTTTTGCTCGGCTTCGCGGTACGCATCCGTGTTCGGCGGCAGGTACGGGTTCAACCAAATGCTGGTCCCGATGCCTTCGTCCCACAGCTCCTGATACATTTGCTTGGGCTCTGGCCAGTCCTTGTCGTCCCATTCGAAATCGCAGCAATCAACCCAGTACTTGGGGTACCAGTAGTTCTTGCCCCAGGCCACATCGTTGTGCAGCATATCGAACGGCAAGTCGTGGGCCTTTAAGTCCTTGGCAACTTGTAGGAACTCGTTGCGGTTCTGGTAAGCACAGCGGCTGTACCAAACGCCAAGTGTCCACGGCGCTGGCATCCCCGGCCGGCCAACGATCTGACTTTCAGTGCCAATCAGGTCCTTCAGCGTTTTCCCAAAGAACAGGTAAGCATTCAGAATCGGGCTTTCTGACATCACCGTTGCCGATGAGTAGCAGAAGTTTCCGATATCCCACTTGTTGCGCCGAGCGGTCGCCAGCATCAGCCCAAACCCTGCCGTTGAAAGCAGTACAGGATAATCCTTATACGCAAGGTCTGTGCTGTTTGACCCATCCGCGTCCATGGCCCAGGAAACACTTCTGGTCTGGCTTTTTTCGACCCGGCCGAATTTCTCACCCAAGCCGTAGAACGCGTCGCCGTTATCGATATCCCATGAAAGAAAAGCATCGCGGTCCCCGTTTTCGTGGACGCGCTGGCCCAGCCCTGGGGTAACAAACTGACGGGAAATCTTTTTAGTCGATGTCTTGAAAACGCGCTTGGCACCGACAAACGCCTGCAGGCAAAAGTCCTGCCGCGCGATCTCAACATGTGTCATCTTGCACGTTAGCGTAATCGTCTTCGCATCGGCGTCAACAGTGGGCGCAATGAAGCGCTCAAAGGCAGGTTCGATGTAATTGCTATCAGGCAACTCAGCGTTAGCCACAGCCGTATCGAAATGAATCTTGACCACCTTTGCGTTCACAAAAGCGATACTGAGAACACATTCCTTGCCTGAAACCAACGTCACCGGAACGTGAACGACATTCCGCGGATCGACTGTCGGTTCACCAGCAGTTTCAGCAAAATCGTAATCCATCCCGTGCTTATAAAAGATTCTGTCGTCATCTTGATAGTCCCAGTTATTGATGGGCTTGTTGATGATCTTTTCTTCCAAGAGTGTGAGCTCCTCTCAATTAAACCAAATGATTATTGTGCCTTGACCTTCATGCTTGGACCAACGTCCTCGCCGGCAGCGATTTTGGCCGCCCGCTCCTCGTTGATCGAATCGTTGATCTTAACAAATGGCATATAAAGCGCAATGGTCATTGCCGTTGCTAAGATCTGGTAAGCGGCACCGGTCCAACTGCCAGAATACAGCAGCCCGGAAAGAACCGGCGGCACCGTCCAAGGAACATTGTTGACAATGATTGGAATCAACCCCGCTTTAGTCAACCAGTATGCGATCCAGAAGTTGGTCTGCCAGGACAGCATGTAAGGAATGAAGTAAATCGGGTTCAGGATAATTGGCAGGCCATAAGTCGTTGGCTCACTAATGTTGAAGATCCCTGGCGCAATCGCAACTTTGGCAACCGCGCGCTGGTCCTTCGCCTTCCCAAAGATCAGAACGGCGAGAATCGGGCCAAGGGTCAAAGTCCCTGAAGAAACAACACTGAAGTTCATGAACAGGGTGGTGTAAATGTGGTGCGCCTTGCCAAGAATGTTTTCATTATCGTTGATGTTCCAGGTCAGGCCATCGATTGGGCCCCAAACAGAAGTGCCGTGAATCCCGAACCACTGAAGCAATGGCTGCGTTAAAATTTGAATTTCAGCAAAGAATGGCGTTGAAGCCGCAGCCAGCGCTGGCTTTTGCAGGCCGGCGATAATTGCTTCTGGTAAGGTCGTGTGGAAGGCCCCAAAAATCGAAGCGATCACGATCGACATGCCGATTGCCGCGGCGCCAGGAATCAAGGATTCAAAACTGTGGGCAACCGCTGGTGGCACTGAATCTGGCATCGTAATCACGATGTGGTGTTCCTGCAGCACGTTGAAGATCCAGAACGTCAAGCCGGCCATAATTAAGCCGGTGAAGATCCCATCCTGGCCCAAGAAGGTCGGGTTCAGGGTGTTGATCAAAGTAGCGGTTTTGCCTGAAGCTGTGGTACCGGTGTAGTTGTATGGCAGAACAATGAAGAAATCGGCCAATGCGTAGAGACTGACCATGATTGGTTCCTTATTGCTACGGAAGAACCGCCGCGTCCCGAAGAACGCAAACCCGGCAACGATCAGGACAGCGTTCAGGTTCATGGTCCCGTTTGAAACCAGCCCGAACACCCCTTGCAGCTTAACTAACTCTTTGGCAAAGCCAGAAGCCAGCCAAGCTTTATTACTACCACCAGCGATCAGTTGTCCTAAGTGCAACCCCTGAGCCCCAAAAATCAACCCATTGGCTGGATCCAGAATAACGGAACTGATCATGATGGCGAAACCAGCGATCATCAGTGGCGTGGAGGCCATGATGAAGGTATCACGAAGAGTTAACAGGAACTTGTTGCCGGCAATCTTACCCATGTATTTGGTAAGGATCTGCTGGGCTTTTTGCAGTCCTGTTTGCTGCTTCTTATTATCCATGCTGTTCGCCTACTTTCGAAAAATTGCTAAATTATATTACTTACCACTATCAATAAACTGTTGAACCGCCTTACCAACTACTTCACCATTCATTGACCCAAACTGATCCAGGGTCAACGCCATGACTTTGGCGTTCGGATAATCCTTGACGGTATCGTCATAAGCCCAGCCGACTTGCGGTGCGAGCACGATCACGTCGCTTTCGTCACCTTCGTCAAGCAACTGGGAAAAATCATACGCTTCAACGTCGTAGTCCTTGCCTTGAGCTTCGTAATACTTCTTCATCTTGGCTGCGACAAGGCTGGTAGACATCCCGGCATTGCAAAACAATGAAATCTTCATGTTAATTTCCTCCTGTCTGTTTCCGCTTTCAACAGGTACATTGTAGAGCGCTTTCTTTTAAACGTAAAGACCTTTTTTTAAAAAGACGTGTCTTTTGCTTTTTTGGTGCCGTCATGTCAAACTTAAACTATAATGAATTGAGCAGAGCATTCAATGGATAAAAAGAAAGCGTGGTGTGCATTCGATGGCTGACGATCTAACCAAATATGAGCAGATTGCCTATGATGTCCGCAAGAAAATATTGAGTGGCTTGTACAAGAAAAACCAGCAGCTCCCTTTGGAACGCGATATGGAGATTCAGTACGACGTCAGCCGGACGACCATCAAGAAAGCCATCGACATGCTGGTCCAAGAGGGCTACGTGGTCAAGCGGCGCGGCGCCGGCACCTTCGTTAAGGAATTCAACATGGATGACCTTGGCGACGAAGCCACGAGTCCCATTCAGTACCGCGGCTTTACCGAAAAGCACCCCGACCAGGCGGTATCCAGCGACGTGCTTTATTTCAACATCGAGCAAGCAGACGAAGACATCGCCACCAAGCTGAATATCAAGCCGCGTGAGTTTGTCTACCACTTGGTGCGCGTGCGCAAAGTGAATAAAGCGCCGGTGACGTTTCAACGCACCTTCATCCCCATTAGTCTGCTGATGGGCCTGCGATTCGATAATGTGGTCGACTCGCTGTACACCTTTGCAGAGGAAAGCGGCGGGGTCAAGATCCAAAGCGCACACGAAAATATCTCCGCGGTCATGCCGACCGAGGAAGAAGCCAAGCAGCTCCAGATCCCCCAGACGCTGCCGCTGCTGCAAATCGAATCTCAAGTGTTCCTCGACACCGGTCAGGTCTTTGAATACACGATTTCCCGGTATCGCTCCGACAAGCACACCTTCCACACCGTTGAAATGCGGTAACCGACAAACAAAGAAAGAAGCCCCAACATGAGAATTTTAAATATTGGCATCGCCGTCGTGATGATCCTGCTAAGCGTCTGGGCCGGCCGTCACACCATGTACTACTACCGGCGCGTTAAGCCCGACCTCAAGCAGAACGACGGGGCCTTGATCCGGATGATGGGCATTGGGCTCCGGGCCAGCCTCACCGTATTTCTGTTGGCCATTGCGGTGGCCCTGCTGCTCAATTTATCGTAATCTGACTTGCTGGCTGGATTTAGGATTGCGAACACGCGCCACACCACGCCAATAGCGGAACAGAAGCTGAAATCATGTACAGATATCAGGAAATCACTGAATCATTAAAGAAAATGTTCACCGATGGCACCTACGCCCCAGGCGATCCTCTGCCCAGTCAGGAATGGCTGGCCCAGCACTTTCACACGACGCGGCAAACGATCCACAAGGCGCTCCAGTCGCTGATGATGGACGGCGTTGTTTATTCGAAGCGCGGTGCGGGGACCTTTTTGCGGAAGGATTTTCGGCCTGAGCAGTCCGCTGTGACACCGCTGACCCGACCGGTCGGCACCACCGAGACCATGAAGGGCCACAAGGTGACCAGTAAGGTCCTGAGCTTCTCCGCGCGGCTAGCCAACAAGGACGAGCAGCGCGCGCTGATGATTGGCGCCGCCGACCCCGTGTACGTCATCGAGCGGGTCCGCTATGTCGATGGCCGCACGTACTCTTATGAACACACCATCATGCCCGTCGCAATCATGACGCTCACGGAAAAGATCCTGGAGGGGTCGATCTACGCGGCGCTCAAGGCCCACGGTGTGCGGATCGCCGGCTCGCACCGCAAGGTCTTTGCCATTAAAGCCACTGCCAAGGACGTTGACGCGCTGGGCGCCAAGCTGCACGATCCGGTCCTGGCCATTAAGCAGGTCAATTACACCGATGAGGGTAAGCCCTTCGACTACTCTGAGGTCCATTTTCCGTATGAGACGACCCGGGTCAGCGCCGAGATCAAAATTGCACCGTTCCCAATGAAAAAAACGAGTCGCCGCACGAGCAACAAAAAGCGCCCCGCAACCAGTAAAACTGAGTGAAAAGCCAAGATTGAAAATTAGTCAGCCCGCCCCCATGTTTCACATGAAACTTTCACGACATCATGAAAATAGTCCGGTTCCCTCGCACTGACGCCTGCATTCAGGTATCACCGCGTTGGCAACCGGACTATTTTAGTTTTTTAGCGGCCGCTCTTGGCCATCGACGCGCACTGTCAGCGGCGTCCCTTCGACCAGGTCAACGACCGTTTTGTTGTGCGTCAGTGTCAGCCGCAAGTGTCGGCCCTGGTACTGCAGGTTGATCACCAGCTTGCGCCAGGCTTTCGGCAGGTGATTTTCGATCACCAGCTGACCGCTGCGGCGCCGAACGCCGGCGAACCCGGTGACGACGCTGAGCCAGCTGCCGCCCAAGTTGGCGACGTGCAGCCCGTCGGTGGCGTTGCCCTGCAAGTCGATGAGATCCATTCGCACCGTGTCCATGAAGTAATCGTAGGCGCGCTTTTCGTCGCCCATGCGCGCCGCCAGCGCACTGAAAATCGAGCGAGACAGCGACGAGTCGTGCGTCGTGATTTTTTCGTAATACGCGTACTCGCGCCTCAGCTGAGCCGCCGGAACGTCATCGAACAGGTAATCCGCCAGCAGCGTGTCGGCCTGCTTGTTGACCTGGTAACGGTATAACGTCAGCGGGTGATAGTGCAACAGCAGCGGATACTTATCCTTGGGCGTGTCGGCAAACGGCCAAATCGGTTTCTTGAACGCCTCGTCATCCTGCGCATTGATGCCAAGCTGCGCGTCAAAGGGCAGCTCAACTGCCGCGGCCGCCTTCGCCATCGCCGTCAGCGTTGCGTCATCCAGGCCGAATTGTTGGGCTTCTTCAGGAAAGCGCCGGCCCCAGTCGACCGCTAAGCTCAGATTGTGCTTCGCCATGCGGTTGGTGTAGTAATTGTTGTTGACCATCGCGGAATACTCATCGGGGCCGGTCACGTCAAAGAAGCAGAACCGCTGCTTGCCGTCGACCGGACTCCACGCGCCAAAATGCAGCCAAAACTTCGCGGTTTCGGCAATGATCTCGAGCCCACACGCATGCAGAAACGTCTCGTCCCCGGTGACTTGCACGTAACGGTCCACCGCGTACGCAATGTCGGCATCGATGTGGAACTGCGCGGTGCTGGCGGGAAAGTACGCGCTGGCTTCTTCACCGTTGATCGTCCGCCAGGAAAACAGCGCGCCATCCTTGACACCGACAATCCGCGCCTGCTTTTTGGCCTGCGGCAGGACGTGATACCGGTACGTCAGCAGTGCTTTGGCAATGTCCGGCGTCGCGTAGGTGTAAAACGGCAGCATGTACATCTCGGTGTCCCAGAAGTAGTGGCCCTCGTAGCCGACGCCGGACACGCCCTTGGCGGCAACGTTGGTCAAGCCCCCGCGGCCCGCCGAGCTGACCAGCTGAAACAGGTTGAAGTGCAGTGCGCGGTTCAGCGCCGGGGCGCCTTCGATCTGCACGTCGGCCTTGGCCCAGAAGTCGGTCCAAAACTGCTTGGCATCGGCCTGCAAGGCGTCTGGCGTGACGCGCTTGCGCGACGCCTGGCGATTGATCCGCGACACGGACGCAATCACTGCCCGCGTCAGCACCTGCTCTGGCACGATTGGCTGCACGCGGTCCAACCCGTCCTGGCAGGCCAGCTTCAGTGTGATCTGCTGGCCGCTGGTTGGCGCCTTGATCCGCATGGTTTCACTGACGGCATCCTTTTGCGTCGCGCTGACTTGCAGCGTATGAATCGGTCGCGGCTGCCGCGGGTCATCAGTGGCGGCGCCAAACACCGGCATTGTCAGGTGATTCGACACCGTCAGCAGGCCGCGATAATCGACCGATCTAAGTTGATACGTGATCAAAGCAAACTGGTCGAGCGTTTGTCCCAACACGCTGACCACGGTCAGTTCCAGGCGGCTGCCTGAAGGATCGCGCAGCGGCCATACCCCGCGCAGCTCACCACTGGCCAAGTCGAATTTCAGGCTGCTCGGCGCCTCGGCCAAAAATGGCTGCTCTTCGGCGTTGCGAATGCTCATCCGCCGCAGATCCGGCAGGAGCACCGCCGTTTGGTTATTCTCCGCGTACCCGAAGGCCTTTTCACCGTACTGGATCGGCGAGCTTTCGTAAAATCCGTTCACGATCGTCCCGCCGCTTTCGGCGTCGGTCGGGGCGCTCGCCCGCATGCCGAAGTGCCCGTTGCCTTGCGCAAAAATGGTCGCTAAATACGCCGGCTTTTGGGAAGACACATCGGCTAGCGTCATCATTTTGGATAAATCCTTCATAACTTCACTCCCGTCTATCGCCTCGGGTGCTGCTCACGAAAACCCAGCCGCACACAGAGGCCTCACCTAAAAGTGTAGCACGCTGAGCCGGCACTGTTCGCGATGCAAGGTCTCCAAATCAACCTCACCTCCACCGGCCTTCCCCCAATCAAAAAACACCCGTCAAAATGAATTTGCACTTGGCCCTGTCAAGTTGACAGATGAAATAATATAAAGTTTCGTCTGTTT
>NZ_AYZJ01000083.1:0-277 GCF_001436615.1 Lacticaseibacillus camelliae DSM 22697 = JCM 13995 | reverse complement strand
CTGCGATAATCCCTTTGTGGTTGTCAGATGAAATATCATAATTCATCTGACAATCATGGAGGGATATTTGTATGCCTAGATCAAGGTACACAGCAGAGGAGAAGTTAGCTCTTCTGGACGATTCCAGACAGTCAGGTCTTGGAGCCACGACATTTGAGCGTCAACACAGTCTGGGTCATTGCCTGCTAGCTCGATGGCAGAAGCGATATGAGCGTGATGGTCTTGAAGGCCTCAGTGAAGCTAGGAAGAATAAGCACTATACATCATCGCTCAAACT